>JBEKZK010000380.1:0-5113 GCA_049509935.1 Xanthobacteraceae bacterium
CTCGTGCTCCGCAAGCCCTTCATTCCGCGCTGCCACGGCCGACGCTCTCGGCGTCGGCTTTTGTTTGCTCTGCGATCGGCGGCGGAAGGCCGCCCATGCCGGAGCGTCGGCGAGTGCGTCGGTACGTAGTTCTACTTGGTTCACAGGCACGAGCGATGAAGCAAAAGGCGGTCGCTTGCGCCGCCGCACCTTGCGGACGCAAACGTCGGTGCGTGCGCCTGTGTCTATTTGATACAATATCGCTTCTGCGCAATCTTTAGTAATCGCAAGCGAACGGCCTAAAGTTGAGACGTCCGACAACAAACGTTTTTGCTAACAAGGCGTCACAATTGGGCCTCAAACAGTGGTCTTTTATAAGCCATCACATTGATCTGGTGGCGGGAGTCTGAAAACCCAATCGAGATTTTTTTTGGGCAAGAGGACGAAATCCGATCCGAAGGTTGAGAAGGTCTGACAAACAACGCTTTCCGATGGGAGGCGGTCGTCAGATCCCGATTGGCCAGGCTCGCGCCACGCGGGGGAAGTGCGTAACGTGAGGCGGTTGTGGTGGGGGCGGCGTAGCGGTCATGCAGCCGTTTGCAGGAGGTCCACCATTGCCGACGCTACCGCAGGTGAAACGACGAGTCGCGTGACCGTATGATAGGAGTACCATCGTGGCGAGCCATCGACATCTTCTTGGAGCATTGTTGGGGTCCATCATTCCGCTGCTGCAGCCGGCGGCGGGCCAGGCGCAGGCGCAGAGCCAGAGCATGCTCTCGCCGTTCGACGAGATGAAGCGGGAGACCAACGATATCGCGGTATCCATCGTGGTCTCCGGCCTGTCGTGCACCTGCGCGCGGTTCGCCGAGGACATCCGCAATGTCGTCAACGATCTCAAGCCGAACGGCATCCGGGTGCTGCCGACGCTCGGCGTCGGCGGACTGCAGAACCTGAAGGATGTGCTGTTCCTCAAGGGCGTCGACATGGCGGTCGTCGACCAGGACAACATCAACCTGCTGAAACAGCGCGATCCGAAGCTCTATGCCAATCTCGAGCGCCGGGTTCAGTATATCGCCAAGCTGTACACCGCGGAATTTCACGTCGTAGCGAGGGACAACATCAGGTCCTACTCCGACCTCAACGGCAAGAAGGTCAACTTCAACCTCAAGGACAGCCAGACCGAGGTCACGGCCGACCGGGTATTCCGGATGCTCAATCTGTCGGTCGAGCGGTCGTATTACGACAATGACGAGGCGATCCAGAGGCTGTTGAAGGGCGAGATCTCCGCCATGATCGTGCTCACCGGCGGGCCGCAGGCCGCGCTGGCGAAGCTGAAGAAGGAGGACGGCGTTCACTTCCTGCCGCTCGATCAGGCGAGCGTGCCGGACCGCGACGTGTCGCCGATCCTCGCCGAGTATACGACCGTGAATCTGACCAGCAAGCTCTACCCCAATCTCATCCCCGACGGCGGTTCGGTTCCGACCATCGCCAATCACGCGCTGCTGGCGGTCTATGCGTGGCCGGAGCGCAGCGAGCGGTATCAGCGGCTCACCCGCTTCGTGAACGAGTTCTTCGGCAAGATCGACCGCTTCCAGGACACCGCCCGTCACCCGAAATGGGCGGAGTTCAATCTGGCGACCGAGATCCCAGGCTGGACCCGGTTCAAGCCGGCGGCGAACTGGATCGCCAACCACGGCGAGGGGGAGGCGGTCGCGACCGATGCGCCGGCACCGTCCGCCGCCGCCGCGGAGGACAAGCCGGCGGACATGCGGTCGGCCTTCGCCAAGGTCGTGGCGAGCTACCAGAGCGCCAACGGCAACAAGGGCATGACGCCGGGCGAACGGGAGCTGATCAAGCAGTTCAAGCAGCTCCTGGACAAGCAGCAGGCACAGGCCGCCAGGCGCAACGGTCAGTGATGCGCGGAACCGATCGAGGCCGGCCGGAGCTCGTGGGGGTTGCCGGCGAGGACCTGCCGTCACGGCGGCGGGTTCTCGCCGGCGGCGGAGCGGCCGTCGCGGCGTGGGGCGGGGCGGCGCTCGGGCTCGCCGCCTCGCGTCGGGCCGCGGCGGCTGTCGCCGGCATGCCGCGCGGGCTCGCCGAGGGGACGCGCAAGGAAGCCGTGCTCGACGCCCTGCCGGGCAAGAAGCCGCTGATCAAGCTGAGCTGGCGGCCGCCCAACTACGAGACGCCGATCGAGTACTTCCGCACCCCGATCACGCCGAACGACGCCTTCTTCGTGCGCTACCATCTCTCGAGCATCCCCGAGGTCGATGCGGCGACCTGGCGGCTTTCGGTCGGCGGCGAGGGGGCCGACGGATCGATCGAGCTGTCGCTCGACCAGCTCGAGGCGATGCCGGCCGTCGAGATCGTCGCCGTCGACCAGTGCTCGGGCAACCGCCGCGGCCTGTTCGAGCCGCATGTGCCGGGCGTCGAATGGGGATACGGCGCCATGGGCTGCGCGCGCTGGAAGGGCGTGCGCCTGAAGGACCTGCTCGACCGCGTCGGGGTGAAGAAGGAGGCGATCGAGATCGTCATCGACGGGGCCGATGGGCCGGCCTCCGACAAGACGCCGAGGTTCATCAAGAGCCTCCCGCTGTGGAAGGCGATGGAGGAGACGACGCTCGTCGCCTACCAGATGAACGGCCAGCCGCTGCCGCACTTCAACGGCTTTCCCGCGCGCCTCGTGGTTCCCGGCTGGACCGGCACCTACTGGATGAAGCACATCGTGTCGATCAGGGCGGTGACCGTGCCGGAATCCGGGTTCTGGATGAGCAAGGCCTACCGCATCCCGCTGGGCAAGTTCCCGCTGGTCGCGCGCTTCACCTCGCAGGACACCGCCGTCAACACGCCGATCACCGAGATGGTGGTGAACTCGCTGATCACCAGCCACGCCGACGGCGCCAGCGTGATCGCCGGCACGCCGACGCTCGTCGGCGGCGTCGCCTGGGACGCCGGCTACGGCATCGACAGCGTGGAAATGTCGACCGACGGCGGCCGGACCTGGCAGCGTGCGAAGCTCGGCGCGGATCTCGGACGCTACGCGTTCCGGCCATTCAGCCTCGTGGTCACGCCCGGGCTCAAAGGCCGGCAGTCCATCATGGCGCGGGCCGCCAACCGGATCGGCCAGACCCAGACCTCGGAGCTGATCCACAACCCGGCCGGCTACCATCACAACGTGATCCACAGCGTGGCGCTGCAGGTCACCTGAGGTAACGCCGAATTTGTTGATCGGGTGAATATTTGGCACAGACACGCCACATGCACGGCGCGACTCCCTCTCCCCATTAGGGGAGAGGGAGGACGCCGAATTTGTTGCTCGGGTACGCGCCACCTGCACGGCCGGACTTCCTCTCCCCGCCCGGGAGAGGGAGGGCGCCGAAATTGTTGCTCGGGTGCCGGCCAAACAATCCACCCTCGAACGTCACTCCAGGTCGAGCGGCTGATAATGCCCGTTGGCATCGAGTTGGGTGCCCCAGACCTTGTGCGACGCCTGATGCTCGGTGACGCCGAAATTGATCGGGGTGCCGAGCCCCATGTTGAAATCGTGGAGGCCCTCCAGCGAATCCACGACCTTCTCGGTGTCGGGCTGCGGCCCGGCGCGCTTGAGCGCCTCCAGGACGATATTGGCGGTCACGTAGCCCTCGAGCGACACGTAGTCCGGCGTCTCGCTGGGATAGAGTTTCGCCAGCGCCGATTTGTAGGCGAGAACCAGCGAGGAGGAGCCGTTGACGTCGGGCACCGCCTGGGTGACGATGATCCCGTCGGCATAACGCGGACCGAGGAGCATCAGCTCTGCCGCGAGCCCGGTGCTGCCGACGGCGGACACGTTGGTGTAGATCATCGTCGGATAGAGCGTGCGGGTCTTTTCGATGAATTTCGCCGCGGCCCGGTAGGTGGCGACCATGACCACCGCCTTGATGGGAGCGCGGGTTCCCCGCAGATGCGCGATGGCGTCGTCGACGTCCACGGAATTGCGCTGGTAGTTGAGGCGCAGGACCTCGTGCGCCTCCCCGCCGTGGAGCGCGCGGATCGCCTTCTCCACGCCGACGAAGCCGGCATCGCCGAACGCGTCCTGCTGGGCGAACACGGCGATCTGCTCCGGCCGCAGCCGACGCACCTTGACGAGGTAGCGCACCGCGGCGCCGGCCTCCTCGGCATAGCTCACCCGGTAATTGAACACATAGCGGTCGGGCGGATCGTGCCTGACGATGCTCGCCCCGGTGAACGGACCGAAGAACAGCGATTTCTGGCTGAGCGCGAACGGCACCGCGACCGCCGCCGTGGGCGAGCCGAAGTTGCCGATGGTGCCGAACACCTGGTCCTGCTCGTAGAGCCGGCGCATCACCTCGACGGTCCTGACCGGCTCGTAGCCGTCATCCGCCGCCACCAGGGTGGTGCGCCGGCCGTTGATCCCGCCGCCCTCGCTGGCGGCGTTGAAGGCGGTCTCGATGCCGAGCTTCAACTGGCGGCCGAGCTCCTTGTTGGCGCCGGTGAAGGGCGCCACCATGCCGAACCGGATCTCGTCGTCGGTCACGCCGCGCACCGCGGCGCCTGCCGGCCGCTGCGGGCGGGCGACGGTCGGCGGCGTCAGGCGCGCCGACGTGCCCGCCGGCGGCGCAACGGCGGAGCCCGCCCCGGCGAGGTCGTATGGCGATCCGTCGTCGACCGGCGCGCGCGCCGGCTCGACGGCGGGCCTCGGCGTTGCCGCATCGGCGGTGGCCGCGACCAGCCTGGTCGGCCGTGCGGCGGCAGACCTCGGGTCAGCCGATGTCTCACCTGGGCCCGGCGCCGCCGGGAGGACCAGCTGCCGGGCCTGCGGGTACATCTCGATCACCACGACGGTCGCCGCCGCGGCGAGGACCGTGACGATCGTCCATTGACCGGCCGCGGCGAGCAGCTTGCGGCTCCAGGCCGGCGGCCGGCTGTCCATCATCTCGCGACGGAAATCTTGCACCAGATCCTCCTGGCTTTCGGACAGCAGCCTCCGCGCCGCTGCCGGCATCGTCGGGTCGCGCCCCGGCCGCCGCGCGAACGGTTCGGAATCCGAGGTGTCCGGCGATATTCTGGGCAGCTCGGATGATCTGGGTAGCTCGGATGTCTTTGGTAGCTCCAGCGGATTTTTCATGGATGGCCT
>JBEKZK010000381.1:0-5110 GCA_049509935.1 Xanthobacteraceae bacterium
CCGGATTGCGCAGCCCGCGCCAGCTGTCGAGATAGCCGCGGATTTCGTTGATGAGCGCGTTTTCGGTATAGGTCTCCAGATCGAGCGACCCCTGACCGGTCGACGCCTTCTTCCTCGAAGCCGGAACAGGGACGATGAAGCGAGACGGGCGACGACCGCGCCTCGGCTCCCCTTCGAGCGGCTGGCCGTTCTCGTCGAGAGGATGGTGCAATTCCGGCGCGCGATATGGCGAGTTCAGAATTGGCCGTTCGTAAAAGCTGCTCAATTTCTACGTCCGCCCCGGGATTCGCTGTGTCCGTTCCATTCTGAAGTTGGCCTCGCGCGCCGCCTCGCTCCCTGATGGAACTATCATGAAGATTCAGCATCACGCTGTCCAATTCCCAAATTTTGCAACACCCGGCAGCGATCCATTTTCGAATTTCCGATGGTGTTCTGTGCGTTCTGTGCCGCCCAAGGTATTGATCAGAAACGCTTTATGGCACGCCGAAAGGGATCGAACCCCCCAGATCGGAACACTAAAGGCAACCAGATACCGACAAGCGCTCGACCTGGAGTGGCGCAAAGTCAAGGCAGCGCGAGAGAATCGCAGAAAGACGCAGTCAACGGGCGCGCCGTATGGTCTTGCTCCTGGCGGCCATTGAGGGCAAGGCCATGCTGTCCCGTTGCCGTCGGCGCAGGAGCACGTATTGGCACAGGAGACGGGAAGAAGCGTCTGTTCCCGGCCGTCAACGAACTCCCGAAGGCATTCGCCCCTCGCGGTGCCGCACGACGAGGCGCTGCGCATCGGCGACAATGTCGCCTTCTTCCAGGCCCTCGCGCCGCCGTCTTCCGCACAATCTCAAGTCGGTGACAACGGGCGAACGGCCGATCGTAGTTTTTCTCGCCGAACTTCATCTATGAAGTCCAAATTGTAAAGATGCTCGACCAGTGCCGATTCGCTGACACGCAATCGATTTGCAAGTTGCCGAATGGCTGCAGCATCATCAAAATCTGCGGTCGACGCCACGTTCTTGCTCATAACCTGGCGCGGCATCAGGAAATAGGCTGCGAAGGCGTTCGCCCGCTTCTCGATGCCGGGCGCCGCCCACGGGCCACTCGTATGGGCGATGCGCCGCGCGCGAGACCGATCGAACAAGATGTGACAAACTTCATGCGCGATGGTAAAGCGCTTGCCATCCTCATTTCGATTGAAAACACTGGTGAGGTTCACGATGATTTTCGGCCGAAAACCCTCGCCGGCCAATGCCACGCCGCGAATGCTGTCCGTGGTCAACTCCTTTTCGTCGATCTCAATTTCGAGACGCTCGCAGATCGCACGGATGTCGACGAATCCGGCCAGCGCGACGTCGCCGAAATCGTTCTCGATATCGTCCAGAGTGTCTTCCGCGAACTTATAACCATCTTCATGCGGCACTCCACCGATTGGCAGGTGGCGACGGTCCCGGACGAGAGCGCGGAGCCCCGGGCTATCTTCCCCGCCTTTGGCAGAAACGAGTGCGTCACGCAAGGCGTCAACGTCCTCGTTGCTCAGCTCCGGCCTAACGCCGCCGAACATGGCAACGGCAGGCGAAAACACGTCGATGAAGGGACGGCCGGGATGGAGACCTTCGTCGAGAAATTCCTCTTCGTGGATCCGGGCAAACGAAGCACATACCCTCGACAGCAACTCCTCGGCGATGACCGCACTCTCGAAATCGCGCGGGCCTAGGTGCTTGATCGAATCGACCTTCCTACACAAATCCTCCCAGTCCTCTCGGAACGATGCCTCTAAGGGAGGCGGATTGTCTACTGTCCACAAAAGGGCCTCCCACAAAGGCGCGGCAACATCTTTTACGGCCAACCGAGAGACGCCGGATCCGCTTTCAAAGACCAGCCCCTCCGGCCCAAAGGGTGGAGCCTCGCCCGACCATGACAGCTCGATATCGTCCGCAAGTCGCCGAATGAACACGTCCGGAAACAGACCTCCCGCTGCCGCACCCCGCAACCCATGCCTGCGATACCAAGCCTGGGTCTCGACGTAGAACCGGCGACCGTTCTCATCCTTTGAACCAACCCAGAAGTCCAATGCGCGCCGGCACGCGATGGCGCCAGGTGCTGCATCCTTGGTTGGCCACGCAAAATCTTCCTCGTGCAGTAGTGATACCCAGTTAGTGGCCAGCCAATCGAGCATGGGTGCAAGATACCAGCCGACATGCGATTGTCGTTCCTCTTCGAGTCGGCTCGCGGTAAGGTTGACGCCTGCTACCGTCAATTCAACATGGCCCATCGACCAGCCATGCCGAGCCGGCCGCCGTGCCGGAGGGTCCTCGTCCTCGATCCACTGGATCGCAATTTCGAATGTGGCGGCGTTGCCGAAGCGAGCGTTTTCAATCTTCATCACTTTTCAACGCCCATCTGATATCTCTGGCGCCAATTGTCTTCTGACGCTTCATGTCGCGGCGGGTCGCCTGACCCTTGATGATTAAGGATTGCCAGCAAAGCCTTGGTCGCCGGCCTGATGGGTCCACTTCGGACACAGCGTCCCGAAACCGCCGCCAGGCCGCCATTCCTTGTGCTTTAGGATTCCGCGGTAGGGTGAAGACGGAGCATCTTTTTCACCCATCGTCTTCCCATCATCCGCGCCGACTCAGCTGCCCATTTTCGGCATATGGCCCAAATTGAAAACGCGTCTCGCAGGCTGCGCAACGAACCCACTCATTGCGAGCTCCTCAATGGATACAGGAGATTTAAACGGATACAGGAGATTTAACGCAATTAACCTGCCGCCGGATAAGGATAACTGCCGTGCCATCGGGTCCGCATGGGGTCCGCGACCCTAACTTCGATTGCGCGCCATCAGCAATAATCGGCTCCAAACCTTTGAAATCATTGGTGGGCGCACAAGGACTCGAACCTTGGACCCGCTGATTAAGAGTCAGCTGCTCTACCAACTGAGCTATGCGCCCGGGTCGCCGAAATCGCACCAGCCGGCGCGAGACGGTCGTGTAGCAAAGCACCGCCGGGCTGTCCAGGGAGCGCTCCGGACGGAGCGCGCCAGCGCCGAGCGCTCCGGCGCCATCCCGGAACGAGATGAGCCGCCGGGGCGGGGGACCCGGCGGCTCGCACGACGGGGTCGGGTGTCCGCAACGCGGGCCGGAAGCGCTCCCGCCCGGACACCGCGACCCTCCTCGCGGATCAGGCGGAGGGGGTCATCTGCCGGGGCCGCGATGGTCGTGCTGGGGGCCGCGGAATGCCACGCGGTGCGGCCCCAGAGTGCGGATGAGGTGCGCGAAGCGGCGCTGCTGGCCGTCGTCGAGGCTCTGGTAGAGCGGCCCGGCGGCCGCGGCGAGGCGCTCGAGACCGGCGGCGGCCGCCGTCATGGCATCGGCCCGGCGGTGCATCCGGTCGATCGGGTCGCCCGGCCGTGGCCGGTCGCGGGCCGCCGCGATGCGGTCGCGGGCCGCCGCGATGCGGTCGCGCCGGGCCTTGGCGTCGTCGCGGACCGCCTGCTCGAAGGCCGGCCAATTCTTCTCCTGGTCGGCATTGAGCTTCAGCGCCGTCTTCAGCTCGGCGATGCGGCCGTCGAGAATCGCGCCGAGGTCCTCGGCGGACGGCCGCCATCGTTGCGTCGCCTCCGGACGCTGCGCCGCATTGTCGCCGGCCGCCGGCTGGGCCGCGAAAGCGGTGGATGTCGCCACCATGGCGAGGACGGCCGCGACCGCGACAGCTGATTTCCGCATCGGACATTTCCTCGAGAGCGTTGTCTGATCGGATCACAGCGCCGGCGCGGACGGCGAGCAAGTTAAAGTCAGGTCATGACAATTCTTTAATGATCAGGCAGATGTCGCACGGCCCTAACGATCGCCTGACCAGAAGGGCCTGCGACCATACCCCCCGGCCGATGCCAAGCCCCGCGAAACCGCTCGTCCATCGTCGTGGCCAAACTCGTTGAACGTCGCCTCGGGCCGTGATCTCGCCCCGGGATATGCGGCCCCCGCCTCGATATCGCGGTGATGTCTGTGCGCTCGTGGTCTGGCCACCCGGGCCATTTTCCTGCGCTCCTTGACCGAAGCGTCCGCAGGCGGTGGCGTGGACGCGACTTCTGCCGCCTCCGCCTGCCGCTCGGCAGCCGGATCCGGTTGTCGTTCGGATGCAATCTGGCTCTGCTCGCTCACCGCCGCGACGCGCGGATGCCGGTGCTTGCGCGGCTTGGACCACAGACAGCCGCTGTCGAACAACGACCAGGTGCTCGCCTGGCCGGGCGGCCCGCTCGACTCGGGCGAGATTTGCTTCGGCGCCTGAGCCAGGCCGACGTTCGCCACCGTCGCGGCCTCCGCATGGTGTCGCGATGTCACGACGGACGCTCCCGCCGCGCCGAGCGTCATGCCTATTCCGGCCGCCCACATGGCGACCCGTATGATCAGAGGGAACCGGCCCAGCACTGCCACCTCCGTACAAATCGGGCCGCAGGCCCGGTCACTTCATCGCTCACGAGGCTCAGAGCCACCGGGGTTGTGCGGCGCCGCGCGGCTCCATCGGGAAGCGGTAGCGGCCCGGCGTCTCCGACATCACCACCTGCTCGGTGACCCCGGTATAGATGCCCATCGGCGTCACCGCACTGAACTGGTCCGGCGCCACATAGGTATGCTCGTCGCTGGAGCCCGCCGTCGCCCTGGCGTAGTCCTTGTCGAACAGGCCGAGCGACATCAGCCACAGGGTGACGCGGGACAGCGACACCACGACCCGGTAGCTGCCGCCTTCCACCGCGCGTCGCTTCAGCGCCTGCAGCACGCCGATGGTGGCCAACCAGCCGCTCACGTAGTCGTTGACGACCCTGATCGGCGGGTGCTCCGGCTTCTCGTCGGTTCCCTCCAGGCAATCCAGTCCGAGCGCCATGCCGGTCGACACGTCGAACCCCACCCGATCGGACCAGGCTCCCTTGTCGTTGGCGTAGGGGACCGATGTATGAATGAGTCCCGGGAAGCTCCTGCACAGCTCCTCGCCGCCGAGGGCGTGGCGATCGAGGTATCCCGGGCGACGATTGGAGTAGAAGACATCGGCGTCCTT
Source organism: Xanthobacteraceae bacterium (assembly GCA_049509935.1). Taxonomy (GTDB): domain Bacteria; phylum Pseudomonadota; class Alphaproteobacteria; order Rhizobiales; family Xanthobacteraceae; genus AP-16. The sequence goes on from JBEKZK010000381.1 coordinate 5,047, forward strand.
CATCAGCTCCAGGAATTTGGCGCGGGCGTGGGCGTCCTTGATCCGGAGCATGGTCGACCGCGTG
>JBEKZK010000382.1:0-5109 GCA_049509935.1 Xanthobacteraceae bacterium
CCTTCGATATTCCACACCGCCAGCAGCGTCACGACGAGCGCGACGCCCGACACCACGGCGGCGACCCCGACCAGGCGGATCGGCGAGAACGGATCCAGCAAATGGCCGGCGACCGACGCCGTGATGACGAACCCGGCCATCATCATGACCCAGACCAGTGTGGCGGCAGCCGCGCGCCTGCCGGCGTGGACGCGTTTCGCCAGCAGAACGAGCAGGTTCGTGCCGGACGCGCCGACGCCGATTCCGATCAGCGTGAACGCCGCGATGGCCATCGCGATGCCGGCGGCCGGGTTGGTCGCCATCCAGGCGGTCGCGACTGCCGCGCCGAGGCCGCCGAGGGCGAGCGTCGCCATTCCGCCGACGATCCACGGCGTGCGGCGGCCGCCGACGTCCGAGCCGTGGCCCAGACGTGGCCTCAGCAGCTGCAGTCCATAGTGCAGGGCGACCAGGAGACCGGGCAGCACCGCCGGCAGCGCGAGCTCGACCACCATCACGCGGTTCAGCGTCGAGGTCGTCAGCACCACGATGGCGCCCAGCGCCGTCTGCACGAGGCCGAGCCGGGCGATCTGAATCCAGCCGAGGGGACGCGCCGTCATGACAGCTCCCCGAGCAGCCCGGCCATGGCTGTCACAGGTACAGGCGGCACGGACGATGTCCCGCTACCCGCCATTGCCGCCTTCCGGGGAATCGGCAAGACCGTAGCGGCGCAGCTTCACGTAGAGACTCTGGCGGCTCATCCCCAGCATCTCGGCGGCCGACGCGCGGTTGTCGCCGGTGAGCTCGAGGGCTGCCTCGATCGACATCCTCTCGATGACGTCGGTTGCCTCGCGCACCAGATCCTTGAGCGACACCCGGCCGACCAGCTCCTTGAGCTGCTCGACCGATCGCGGAAACTGCTGGGCCGAACGGGGCTCCGGGGTCAGCCGCCGCGCGACGTTGCGGATGGTGAAGCCGAAGCACTGCTTGTCGCTGTTCATCACCGCCACCGCTGAGATCTCCACCTCCGCGGTGGCGCCGTACTCGCCGCGCAACGTGGTGGCGAACAGGCGCACCGATCCGCGCTGGCGCAGGTTGGCGATCAGCACGTTGAGATCGACGCCCGGCCGCCCGAGCCACCGCTCGAGCGATTCGCCTTGCGCCTGCTCGTCGCTCGTCAGCTGGGCCAGATCGAGGAAAGCGGCGTTCACCGTCAGAATGCGCCCGTCCGGGCCGGTGATGACGAAGCCGTCGGGCGCGCTTTCCACCAGCTTGAGCAGCTTCCATTTCATCTTCGGCACGGCTGTCGCGGCGGCATCGGGCCGCTGCGACGCCAGGCGGATCAGGAAGAGCGACGCGCCGTCCTGGCGGAACAGGGACGCGGATACGGAAAACTCCTCCCCGCCCGCCAATCGCGCACGGACATCGTCGGCCCGCCCCGCGGCCTGCACCACGGCCAGCAGAGCTACGACGGCGCGCGAGGTCTCGGCGTCGAAAACATCGGGAAATGGCTGGCCGACGATCGCCGTGCCGCCGAACAATCTCGTGGCCGACGGATTGGTCTCCACCACCGTCTGGGTCGCCGCATCGACGATCACGACCGGCTCCGCCGACATCTGGAACAGCAGCCGGTAGCGCATTTCCACATGACGAAGCCGCGAGTAGTCCTGCTCGATCGACTGCTGGGCATCGACGATCCGCTGCTGCAGCGCCGCCATCGGCCGCAGGTCACGGCCAAAGGCGACCAGACGGCCTTCGTCCCCTGCCTGCACCGCGGTGAAGAGAATCGGGACGGCGGTGCCGCGGGCCGACTCGAGATTGATGTGAAACCATCTTGGCGACGCACTGGAGGCGGCTTCGCGCAGCAGCGTCTCGATCTTGGGCCGGCTGTCGAGCATCACCACATCGGCCCACCGCCGGCCCTGCCATCTGGCATACCCGTCCAGATCGGCTGCCAGCTCCTCGTGGTGGAAGGCCATGTCGCGAATAACACCCTGACCATCGACGATGAGCGCGATATCCGACGCCGCCGCGATCAACGTCGCGGCTGCCTCGGCGTCCAGATACCCCAGAGATTCCTTTGCGGCTCTGAAGTGCTTCAAGAGAGGTGGGCTCCTGCTTCAGCGATCTCCCGCCCTCGGTCGCTTCCTCGTCCGGGATTATTTGCCTGTCATCGAAGCAACGAGGTTGCACGCCTGCAGGGGCGCCTGCCGGGCGTCGACCGCCATCACATCCGCACCGACACGTGCAACCAGTTCCGGATGGTCGATGAACACCGGGCCGCCGACCATGATACCGAGGGCGGGATTTCGCGAGGCGCGGCGGACCAGGCGGATCCCCGATGCCAGCTGCTCGAGCCGGGTTTCGCTGCCGAGTGAAAATCCGACTACCGCGAACCACTCGCTGCGGACCACCGCGACGAGGTCGTCGATCGCGGCAAGTGTCAGGCTCCAGACGTTCCAGCCCCCGCGGCGGAAGAAGTCGGCCACCATGGAGAGCCCGAACGTGTGGTGCTCACCTGGCAGCGGAGTGAGCAGCACCTGGCGTCCGTGGTCGTAGCGGCCGGTCTCGCTCAGAAAGGCCGGACCGAGCTCGTGGAGCATGTGCTGCAGGCGCCACAGCCCCAAGGTGACATCGGTGAAATCGCACAGATCGACGGTCCAAAGATCCCCCAGGCGCCGCGCCGCCGGCGCCAGCAGATCGAGATAGAGCGTCTCCAAAGTCGTTCCGCGCGCCCGCACCTCGGCGACATAAGCCTCGGCTCCGGCGACATTGCGCGCCAGGAGGGCCTCGGCAAACTCGGCGACGCCATCCGGGCTTGTGAGGCCGCCATGGAACGTCGGCACCGCGCGGCGCGCCGACGTTCCCCTGTGGGAGAGCACGAGGCGGGGAACGATGTCCGCCTCGATGGTGCGCGCGAGCTGCGAAATCCACGGGTCCGGCCGGCTGCGTGCAAGCCGGCGCGGCCCCACCGGGCCACGGTCCGGGCGCGGGCCCGCGTCGTCCTGCCGAGAATCCGCCGTGCCCATTTGCGGTCTCACTTCAACCCCCATCGGCATCCTCCCCCAGTTAAGACTCGCCATGTTGCTGGCGTCAAGTTCTGTTTACGTCAACATGTGTTGACATGCGTTCAGATGCGTTTTAGCCTTCTGTTTCATCAACGGCGGGCGCGGGGATTGGCGCGATGCACCATCGGACGGCAGAAGCCCCTGGACCGGTTTCCATGCTGCAAGATCGTGCCTCGGGACGCTCCGTTCCCCCTGCGACATCCGACCGCGCACATCCCCTGTTGTCAAGATCTGCTTACAGTCACCGGACGCCCATCGACGGATTTGTCGATGCGGCCGAGGCGGACCCAGCCGTACGGTTCGCCCAGCCGCGAGCGTTCGGTCGGCGGCCGGCCAGGCGCCCGCTGTATTCGGCAGCAGAGCGCCGCCGACGCGACGCGTCGCCGTGGACGCTGGTGCAGGGCATTCTCGCTCCCATCCAGTTCGTCGTGTTCCTGGTCAGCCTCGGCCTGGTCGTGCGCTACCTCGTGACCGGCGACGGGCTGCTCGCCGCGTCGATCTCCATCGTGATCAAGACGCTCGTTCTCTACACCATCATGATCACCGGCTCGATCTGGGAGCACCGGGTCTTCGGGCGCTATCTGTTCGCACCATCCTTCTTCTGGGAGGATGCCGTGAGCATGCTGGTGCTGGCGCTGCACACCGCCTATCTCGGCGCGCTCGCCGCCGGCGTCGATACCCGCTTTCAGATGATCCTCGCGCTGGCGGCTTACGCGAGCTACGCGGTCAACGCGACCCAGTTCGTCGTCAAGCTGCGGGCGGCGCGGCGCGAGTCGCGCGCAGCGACCGACGCCGCCATGGGCGTCTCGCCATGAGCAGCGCCCCGGTCGCCTGTCCGTCGGCCGCCATGCCGGGGCCCACCGAGCGTCCGGTGCTGCGTGAGCGCGGGCAGCGCGAGGTGTTCTGCGGGCTCACCGGGATCATCTGGCTGCATCGGAAGATCCAGGACGCATTCTTTCTGGTCGTCGGCTCGCGCACCTGCGCGCACCTGATCCAGTCGGCGGCCGGGGTGATGATCTTCGCCGAGCCGCGCTTCGCCACGGCGATCATCGACGAGCGCGACCTGGCGGGCCTCGCCGACGTGAACGACGAGCTCGACCGGGTGGTCGGCAGGCTCCTGCAACGCCGGCCCGACATCCGCCTGCTGTTCCTGGTCGGATCATGCCCGTCGGAGGTGATCAAGCTCGACCTGTCGCGTGCCGCGGCGCGGCTGTCGCAGGCCTTCTCGCCCGGCGTCCGCGTCCTCAACTACTCGGGAAGCGGCATCGAGACCACCTTCACGCAGGGCGAGGACGCCTGCCTGGCGTCGCTGGTGCCGACGCTCCCGCGCGAAGCGCCGGACGGCGCGCGCTCGCTGCTCGTGGTCGGGGCGCTGGCCGATGTGGTCGAGGACCAGTTCCGGCGCCTGTTCGCAGAGCTCGGCATCGGCCCGGTCGGGTTTCTGCCGCCCCGGCGGGCGGCCGACATGCCGGCGGTGGGGCCGAGCACCGTATTCCTGCTCGCCCAGCCGTTTCTCGCCGACACCGCGCGTGCGCTCGAGGAGCGTGGCGCGACGCGCCTGGTCGCGCCGTTTCCCCTTGGTGCCGAGGGCACCAGCCTGTGGCTGCAGGCGGCCGCGACGGCGTTCGGTGTCGCCCCCGAACGGTTCGCAGCGGTCACCGCACCCGGTCACGATCGGGCGCGGCGCGCGCTGGAGCGCCACCGCGCGCAGCTCGCCGGCAAGCGCGTGTTCTTTTTTCCCGACTCCCAGCTGGAGGTCCCGATCGCCCGTTTCCTGGCGCGCGAGCTGTCGATGCGCCTGGTCGAGGTCGGCAGCCCGTATCTGCATCGGCAGCATCTTGCGAGCGAGCTCGCGCTGTTGCCGCTGCAGACGGCGCTGAGCGAGGGCCAGGACGTCGAACGCCAGATCGACCGCTGCCGGGCGGCGCGGCCCGATCTCGTGGTCTGCGGGCTCGGGCTCGCCAATCCGCTCGAGGCCGAAGGCATGACCACCAAATGGTCGATCGAGCTGATCTTCACGCCGATCCAGGGATACGAGCAGGCGGCGGACCTCGCCGAGCTGTTC
>JBEKZK010000383.1:0-5096 GCA_049509935.1 Xanthobacteraceae bacterium
TGATCAGGGCGGCGGCCACCGGCGTGCCGATATACGCGAGCTCGATCGCCACCTATTTCGCGACCCGGGCCGGCCCCGCCATCGGCATGTCGGGCGCCATCGTCGCCATGATCCGCGGCGTCACCGGGAAACGCGCCCGGCTGGTCGGCAAGCCGTCGCGCGCCGCGCTGCGCGCGGCCGCCGAACGCCTGCGCGTTCCGGCCTCGGCGATCGCCGTCGTCGGCGACGACCTGGCGCTCGAGATCGCCATGGCGCGCGCGGGCGGAGCCGCCGCCGTCGCGGTGCGGACCGGGCTCGCCGACGCCGCCGCCATCGGCCGGCTGCCGGAGTCCGCCGCCCCGCACCTGGTGCTGCAGTCGGTGCAGGACCTTCTGCCCCTGCTCGACGAGCTCATCGGGAGCGACCATTCGTGAACGCCTGGAACCCGAGCCGGAATGATCCGCCCGCGGCACGGCCGCATCGCGTGATCGCCGGCCAGGGGCCGGCTCCCGGGGCCGCCAGACCCCGGATCGCGGCAGTCCATCGCCCTGTGGCAGGGGCAGAACAGGGGGCACCGACCGGTTGATCGACACTGCGAAGACGCCTGCGGGACGCCGACCTTCGCGCCGGATCGTCCCGGGAAGAAAATGACGCACCGAAGAAAATGACGCACCAACGATGGAGAGGAAACCAACATGCCGAATATTCGCAAGACATCCGCATCGCTGCCGCGCGCCGGCGCCGGTCTGACGAGACGCCAGACGCTGGCCGGAGCCGGCGCCATCGTGCTGGCGGGCGGCGTGCCCGCCCGCGCCGAGGCCGAGAACACCCTGCGGATCGGATTCGTGAGCCCGAGGACCGGCCCATTGGCGAGCTTCGGGGAAACCGACCCCTACGTTCTCGACCTCGCCCGCAAGGCGCTGACCGGCGGCATCGAGATCGGCGGCAAGACCTATGCGGTGCAGATCCTCGATCGCGACACCCAGTCCGATCCGGCGCGCGCGAGCCAGCTCGCCAAGGCGCTGATCAACAACGACAACGTCGACATGGTGCTCGCGGTCTCGACGCCCGAGGTGATCAATCCGGTCGCCGACGCGTGCGAGGCCGCGGGCGTGCCCTGCCTGTCGACGGTGATGCCGTGGGAGGCGTGGTATTTCGGCCGCGGCGCCAAGCCGGGCGAGCCCTCGCCGTTCCGTTGGAGCTACATCTTCAGCTTCGGCGTCGCCGACTTTCTCAAGGCATACGTGTCGCAATGGAGCGGCCCTGTCAGCACCAACAAGAAGGTCGGCGTGCTGCTGCCCAACGATGCCGACGGCAACGCCATCCGCGGCATTCTCGTGCCGCAGCTCGCCAAGGCCGGCTTCACCATGGTGGATCCCGGCGGCTACGAGGACGGCACCACGGACTACTCGGCGCAGATCGCCAAGTTCAAGGCCGAGCGCTGCGAGATCTTCAACACCTTCCCGATTCCGCCGGATTTCGCCGCGTTCTGGCGACAGGCGCAGCAGCAGGGCTACACCAAGATCGTCAAGATCGCCCAGATCGCCAAGACCGGGCTGTTCCCGTCGGGCGTCGAGGCCCTGGGTGCGCTCGGCGACAATCTGGCGAGCGGGTGCTACTGGCACCGCGACTTCCCCTATCGCTCCAAGCTGACGAACGTCGGCGGCAAGGAGCTCGCCGACGGCTACGAGAAGTCGAGTGGGAAGCAGTGGACCCAGCAGCTCGGCGCCTCGATGTCGCTTGTCGACGCCGGCGTCGACGCCCTGCGGGCGAGCGCCGATCCGCGCAACAAGGCGGCGGTGGCGAAGGCGCTGGCCGGCTTGCAGACGACCACGATGATGGGCAAGGTGGATTTCACCAAGGGGCCGGTCCCCAACGTGTCGCCGACGCCGATCATCGGCACCCAGTGGGTGAAGGCTGCGCCCGGCAGCAAGTTCAAGCTCGACTACGTGGTCACCGAGAATGCAGGCGATCCGATGGTGCCGGTGTCGGCCAAGCTCAAGCCCCTGAGCTGATGGTGACGGCGAGCGACGCCGTGCTGTCCGCGTTCGGGATCACCAAGCACTTCGGTGCGCTCGCGGTCCTGGAGGGAGTGGACATCTCGATCGGTCCCGACGAGGCCCTGGGCATCGTCGGACCCAACGGGGCCGGCAAGACGACGTTGCTCAACGTGCTGGCCGGAGTGTTCCGGCCCACCGCGGGCCGGATCCTGTTCCGCGGCCAGGACATATCCGCCGCCGATGCGGCCGGGCGATGCCGGTTGGGCATTGCCCGGTCGCACCAGATTCCAAAGCCGTTGTCCGGCATGACGGTGTTCGAGAACGTGCTGGTCGGCGCCACCAACGGCGGCGGCCTGCGCGGCGCTGAGGCCTACGACCGCTGCATCGATTCGCTCGATCTGTGCGGCATGCTGAACGTCGCCAACCGCCAGGCCGGCTCGCTCGGTCTGCTCGATCGCAAGCGGCTCGAGCTGGCGCGGGCGCTCGCCACCGGGCCCGACGTCCTGCTGCTCGACGAAATCGGCGGCGGGCTGACCGACGGCGAAGCCGAAAATCTGGTGGCGACGATCCGCGAGCTGCGCCGGCGCGGCATCGCGATCGTGTGGATCGAGCATATGGTGCATGTGCTGCTGCAGGTGAGCGAGCGCCTCATCTGCATGGATGCCGGACGGATCATCGCCGACGGCGAGCCGGCGGCCGTCATGGCCGACGCGGCCGTCGTCGAGGCCTATCTCGGCGGTGCGATCCGGTGACCATCCTGTCCGTGGAAGGCCTCGATCTGCGGCACGGCCAGCTCCAGGCGGTGCGCGACGTCAGCTTCAGCCTGGTCGAGGGCGAGACCCTGGCGCTGTTCGGGGCCAACGGCGCGGGCAAGACAACGTTGCTGCGCGCGATCGCCGGCGCCCATCCGATCCGCGCCGGGCGGGTGCTGCTCGACGGCCGCGATGTGAGCGCGATGCCGGCCCACGCCAGGAGCGCCATGGGCATCGCGCTGGTGCCGGAAGGCCGGCGGCTGTTCCAGGGCATGAGCGTCGAGGACAACCTGCGGGTCGCGCTGTCGGCCGGTCGCCCCGGATTCTGGACGCTCGACACCGTGCTCGAGGCATTTCCCAACCTCAAGGCGCGGCGAAAGGCGGCGGCGCGGACGCTCTCCGGCGGCGAGCAGCAGGCCGCCGCCATCGGCCGCGCCCTGATGACCAATCCGCGCGTCCTGCTGCTCGACGAGGTGTCGCTCGGCCTGTCCCCGGCCGCGGTCGACCGCGTTTACGGGTCGCTCAAGGGTCTGGTGCAGGGCGGTGCCACCATCGTGCTGGTCGAGCAGGATCTCGCCCGCACCATGGCGGTGTCCGATCGCATCATCTGCATGCTGGAGGGGCGCGTCGCGCTGGAGGGACGGGCGCGGGATCTGAGCCGCGAGCAGATCAGCAACGCCTATTTCGGCCTCCGGCGGCCGCACGCCCAGGGAGCCGTGGCGCCGTGATCTGGGTCAATCAGGTCCTGCAGGGGATTCTTCTCGGCGGCTACTACGCCATGCTCGGCTGCGGCCTGTCGCTGATGTTCGGCGTCATGCGCATCATCAACCTGGCGCATGGCAGCCTGTCCGTTCTCGCCGCCTATGCGCTGTGGGTGGTGGCCGAGCGGCTGGACGTTTCGCCGTTCCTCGCCCTGATCGCGGTGATTCCCGCGATGGCGCTGGTCGGCTGGGGGCTGCAGACCGCGGTGCTCGCCCGCAGCCTGCGCGCCGGCGCGCTGGTGCCGCTGCTCGCCACGTTCGGGCTGGCGACCGTGATCGACAACGGGCTGTTCCAGACATTCGGGGCGGACACGCGGTCGCTCGCCCCCTACATCGATACGCTGTCCTACGACAGCTGGGTGATCAGCGACGATATCGCCATCGGCTATCTCGCCGCGCTGACGTTCGCTACCGCGCTGCTGCTGCTCGGCGGATTGCATGCCTTTCTCATGCGCAGCCAGCTCGGACGCGCCATCAGGGCGACCGCCGAGGATCCGGACATCGCCGGCCTGGTCGGCGTCAATGCCCGCGCCGTCCATGCGCTGGCCGCGGCGCTGGCGATGATCACCGTCGGCGTCGCCGGCGCCTTCCTCGGCATGCGCGCGACCTTCGACCCCTATGCCGGGCCGACGCAGCTGATCTTCGCCTTCGAGGCGGTGGTGATCGGAGGCGTGGGCTCGCTGTGGGGGACGCTGGCCGGCGGCATCGTCCTCGGCGTGGCGCAGAGCGTCGGCGCGCAGATCCACCCCAACGGGTTTCTCATCGCCGGACACCTGGTGTTTCTCGCCATCCTGGTCTCGCGCGCCTCCGCCGGCGGGCTCGGTGTCGGGCGCCTGCTCCGCTCGGTCCGGGGACGCGGCGCATGAGCGGATCCGGCGGAACCTCGGTCCAGCGCTGGACCCCGCTCTCGGTCGCCGCCGCCGCGGCGTCCGGCGGCATCATCGTGGCGCTGGCGTTCGCGCCTCTGCTGATGAGCGCCAACGCGGTCGACCGGATGACGACGCTGTTCATCTACATCATCCTGGCGGTGATGTGGAACGCGCTCGCCGGATACGGCGGACTGGTGTCGGTCGGCCAGCAGGCCTTCATCGGTCTCGGCGCCTACGCGGCGATCCGGCTGTCGGATTTCGGCGTCGACGTCTACGTTTCGCTGGCGCTCGCGGCAGTCGCGGTCGCCGTGGTGGCATGGCCGATCTCGCTGTTCATGCTGCGGCTGCGCGCCGGCGAGTTCGCCATCGGCATGTGGGTGCTCGCCGAACTCATCCATCTGCTGGTCAATCTCGACGGACTGGTGAAAGGCGAGACCGGGACGTCGCTGATCGCGCTCAACGCTTTTTCGGCGGAGGCCCGCCGCAACGCCAATTTCTGGTGCTCGCTCGCCGCCATGGTGCTGCTGGTCGCCGCCGTCTTCGTCCTGCTGCGCAGCCGCGCCGGGCTCTCCATCCAGGCGCTGCGCGACGACGAGGACGCCGCCGCGTCGCTCGGCGTCGACGTGGTCGCCCGCAAGCGCCTGATCTTCGTGCTGGCGGCGGCCGGCTGCGCGCTCGCCGGCGCGCTGTGGCTCGCCACATCGATCACGTTCCAGCCGCGCACCTATTTCGGCG
>JBEKZK010000384.1:0-5090 GCA_049509935.1 Xanthobacteraceae bacterium
GATCAGTCTTCGACACGATGATGTCGTCCGCGGCGAAGAACACCTCTCGGTTCGTCGGACGAATCGCCGCCATCGCCGGTCTCTCCATGCGCAGGAGCCGCGACTTCACACGGAACACTTGAACAAATGGTTATCCAAATCTGAACCTCGGTAGTTGTGCCTAGCAGGTTGGGCACCCGCCGCGACCGCGGCAGGTGCCCCCCATTCTTCTTGACGCCCCGAGCCCCCCTATGCGGCGCTGCGCGCCCGCGCCTGCCGTGCCAGCACCCGCAGGATCTCGGCCTGCGGCCTCGCCTGGCTGAACAGAAAACCCTGCGCCTGGTTGCAGCCCTCGGCGCGCAGGCAGGCGAGGTCGGTCTCGGTCTCGACGCCCTCCGCCGTGATGGTGATGCCGAGGCTGGTGCCGAGGCTGACGATGGCGCGCACGATCGCCTGGGCGCCGGCGCTCGACCCCATGTCGCGGACGAACGAGCGGTCGATCTTGATCTTGTCGAACGGGAAGCTGCGCAGATAGCTCAGACTCGAGTAGCCGGTGCCGAAATCGTCCATCGCGATGCGCACGCCGAGCGCGCGCAGCGCATGCAGGGTGGCGAGCACCAGCTCGTTGTGGTCGAGCAGCAGCCCCTCGGTGATCTCCAGCTCGAGCCGCCTCGCCTTGAGCCCCGTCGCGCGCAGCGTGTCCATCACCAGGCCGAGCAGGTTGCCGGTGCGAAACTGCAGCGGCGACAGGTTGACGGCGACCGTGATGTCGGCCGGCCAGGCGGCGGCGTCCTGGCAGGCCCGGCGCAGCACCAGGGCGCCGAGCGGGGCGATCAGCCCGGTCTCCTCGGCGACCGGGATGAACTCGCCGGGCGGGATCATGCCGCGCTCCTCATGCGGCCAGCGCAGCAGCGCCTCGAAGCCCGCCACCGTGCCGCCGCGCAGGTCGACCAGCGGCTGGTAGTGCACCTCGAAGACGCCGGCCGCCAGCCCCGCCCGCAGGTCGACCTCGAGCCGGCGCCGCGCCTGCAGCCGGGCGTCCATGCCGGGCTCGAACACCCGGAAGCCGGCGCCGCCGTCGGCCTTGGCGCGGTCGAGCGCCATGTCGGCGTTCTTCATCAGCCGGTCGGCGTCCTCGCCGTCGCCCGGCGCCAGCGCGATGCCGATGCTGGCGCCGACCACCACCTGGTGGCCGTCGATCAGGCACGGCTCGGCGATCACGGCGATCAGCCGCTGGGCGAGCGAGCCGGCCTCCTCGGGCTGCTCGAGGTCGGGCTGCAGGATCGCGAACTCGTCGCCGCCGAGCCGGGCCGCCACGTCGTGCTCGCGCAGGGCGGCGCGCAGGCGCTGGGCGATCGCCTGCAGCAGCAGGTCGCCGACCGGGTGGCCGAGCGTGTCGTTGACGGTCTTGAAGTTGTCGAGGTTGATGCACAGCACGGCGAGGTGCCGGCCGCCGCGGCGGCCGCGGCCGAGCAGCTTCGCCAGGTGGCTGCGCAGCAGGACGCGGTTGGGCAGCGAGGTCAGCACGTCGTGCTCCGCCATGAAGGCGACGCGCGCCTCGGCGCGCTTGCGCTCGGTGATGTCGATCACGGCGATCAGCGCCGAGCGGCGATGGTGGTAGCTCAGCAGCGCCGAGTACATCGCGACGTCGATCACGCTGCCGTCGGCCTTGCGGTGCCGCCACGTGCGCCCCGGCTGCCCGGCGGGAAACTCCGCCGCAATGCCGGGCAGCCCGGCATGATCGGCCGGCTCGTGGATGTCGTACAGCGTCATGCCGATGAATGTGTCGCGCGGCCAGCCGTAGTGGGCGACCGCCGCATCGTTGACGGCGACGATGCTCTGGCGCTCGAGGTCGTGCACCAGCATCGGGATCGGATTGCCCTCGAACAGCAGACGGAACGAGGATTCCGGCGTCGGGTCGCCGGGTTCGCGCAGCCGTTCGGCGGCCTGGCGCGCCCGCTCGACCGCCGCGTGCGCGGCAGCGCGGGCGCGCACCGCCGCCACGTCCGCACTCGGCCGCGGTCCCTTGCGCTTCGGGCTCGGCGGGACGCGCCGCTTGACCGGGGAGCCCCGGCGGGGAGGAAGCATCGGGCAGGGTCCGTGTTTCTACGTAGTGCGATGATGCCCTGCCGGGCTTAACAATGTCTTTGTGCACCTCTCCCCGCTCGCGGGGAGAGGTGCACGCGCGAAGCGCGGCGGGTGAGGGGACCTTTCCACGCGCCGAATCCGTTGAAAGAGCCCCTCACCCCCCGGGAGAAGAGCAGGCGGAATCTCAGCGAATTCCTCGCCCTTCCTTGACAGCTCGCGTCCCGTTCCTATGATGGGGCTCTCGGCGCGGCAAATCCCGCGCCGTTCGTTTTGTGCTGCATTGCAGCCAAAACCTGGGCACCACGCAATCCATACGACTGAAAGAAGCCGGCCCGGAGCTTTTCCGAGTGCCGAGATCGAACACGAGGAATACGAGATGTTCGCAGTCATCAAGACCGGCGGCAAGCAGTACCGGGTCGCCGCCGAGGACGTGATCACGGTCGGCCGGGTGGCCGGCGAGCCCGGCGACGTCGTCGAGCTCGGCGAGGTTCTGATGGTGGGCGGCGACCAGGTCGTGGTCGGGAGCCCGCTGGTCGCTGGCGCCAGCGTCGCCGCCGAGCTGGTGAAGCACAGCCGCGGCGACAAGGTCATCGCCTTCAAGAAGCGCCGGCGCAAGAATTCTCGGCGCAAGCGCGGCCATCGCCAGGAGCTGTCGGTGATCCGCATCACCGAGATTCTCACCGACGGGCGCCGGCCCGCGCAGGAGAGTGCGACCGAGAGCGCGCCGTCGCAGGATAGCTCACCCTCGCAAGAGAGTGCGCCCCCGCACGAGAGCGTTCCGGAACCGGCCGCGGCCGCTCCCGAGCCCGGCGAGGCTGCGGCGCCGCCGGCGTGAAGCCGAGCGGTTCCAGCAACACGATGCAAAAAGAAGTGAGATGATTCCGGCGCGGAATCAGGGTATGGGTTAGCTCATCACGGAGACTGGGAATGGCTCACAAGAAGGCAGGCGGCTCGTCGCGCAACGGTCGCGACACGGCTGGCCGGCGGCTCGGCATCAAGATGTTCGGCGGGCAGGCGGTCGTCGCCGGCAATATCATCGCGCGCCAACGCGGCACCAAGTGGCATCCGGGCCATAATGTCGGTCTCGGCAGGGACCATACGCTGTTCGCGCTGATCGACGGAAAAGTTCAGTTCAAGGCAAAAGCAAAGGGTCGCACCTACGTATCAGTCATCCCGATGACGGAGGCTGCGGCCGAGTAAGACGGCGGTTACCCACCAGAGGTCCGCCGGCATCCAGTCCAACCGGCGGGCCCATACGGGCTCCGATACAGGGGGAGACGGGATGCCGGCTCCCCCTCGTCGTTTGCAGTGTCTGCAACAAGGAGCCTGTGCCATGACGTTGCTGGAACCGATCCCCTGCGAAATGCTGCGTGAGGCGAGTAGCCCCGTCCTCGAGACCGAGCGGCTGGTCCTGCGTGCGCCGCGCTTCGAGGACGCAAAACAGATCTGCACGCTCGCCAACGACCGTGCGCTCGCCGAGAACACGGCACGGATTCCGCATCCCTACCGGCTCGCCGATGCCGAGGCCTTCGTGGCGCAATCCAGCCGCGACGACGTCGAGACGAATTTCCTCGTCACCCGGCCCGACGGCACCATCGTGGGGGCCTGCGGCCTCGACCGGCGCGACACCGCGGCGCCGGAGATCGGCTACTGGGTGGGGCTCGCGTTCCGCGGCAACGGCTACGCCACCGAAGCCGTGCGCGCCGTGATCGACTGGGCGTTCGCCGAGGGCGCCTACGAGGCGCTGCGTGCCGGTGCCCGGGTGACCAATCCGGGCTCGCGCCGGGTGCTGGAGAAATGCGGCTTCCAGTGGACCGGCGTCGGCCTCTACCGCATCCGGGCGCTCGCCAGCTCGGCGCCGATCGACCGCTTCCGCCTCGACCGCGGCATCTGGATGTCGCTCAAGGCCTGGCGCCCGGTCCGCCAGCTGGCATAAATCCGATGAAGTTCCTCGACGAAGCCAAGGTGTACATCCGCTCCGGTGACGGCGGGAACGGCTGCGTGGCGTTCCGCCGCGAAAAGTTCATCGAGTTCGGCGGCCCCAACGGCGGCAACGGCGGGCGCGGCGGCGACGTGGTGGTGGAGTGCGTCGACGGCCTCAACACCCTGATCGACTACCGCTACCAGCAGCACTTCAAGGCCCAGCGCGGCACCAACGGCATGGGCAAGGACCGCTCCGGCGCCAACGGCAGCGCCGCCGTGCTCAAGGTCCCGGTCGGCACCCAGGTGCTGGAGGATGACCGCGAGACCCTGATCGCCGACCTCACCCGGGTGGGCGAGCGCGTGGTGCTGGCGCGCGGCGGCAACGGCGGTTTCGGCAATGCCCACTTCAAGTCGTCGACCAACCGGGCGCCGCGCCACGCCAATCCGGGGCAGCCCGGCGAGGAGCGCTGGATCCGGCTGCGCCTGAAGCTGATCGCCGATGCCGGGCTCGTCGGCCTGCCCAATGCCGGCAAGTCGACGTTCCTCGCCGCGGTGAGCGCCGCCCGGCCGAAGATCGCCGACTATCCGTTCACCACCCTGCATCCCGGCCTCGGCGTGGTCGGCGTCGACGGCCGCGAGTTCGTGCTCGCCGACATTCCCGGGCTGATCGAGGGGGCGCACGAGGGGCTCGGCCTCGGCGACCGCTTCCTCGGCCATGTCGAGCGCTGCAAGATCCTGCTCCACCTGGTCGACGGCACCACCGAGCATGCCGGCGAGGCCTATCGCACAGTGCGCCGCGAGCTCGAGGCCTACGGCGCGGTGCTCGCCGAAAAACCCGAGATCGTCGCCCTGTCGAAGTCCGATGCGCTGACCCCCGACGTCCGCAAGAAGCAGCTGGCGCGCCTGCGCCGCGCCGCCGCCCGCCCGCCCCTCGTGGTCTCCGCCGCCACCGGCGCCGGCGTGCCCGAGGTGCTGCGCGCGCTGCTGGCCGCCATCGACCAGCAGGCATCCGACGCCCAGCCGGCCGCCGAGCTCGCGCCGGCGTGGCAGCCCTGATTTGTTTGTTGATGCTTCTCCACACGCACGGCCGGCTCCCTCTT
>JBEKZK010000385.1:0-5088 GCA_049509935.1 Xanthobacteraceae bacterium
CGAGATCCTGACCCGCTACTCCGAGCTCACCACCGGGCCGCGGATCGCCTTCTTCGAGGCGCTGGCAACCCGCTTCGGGCACGATCACCGGCGCATCCAGGCGGCGGTCTCCGCCTGGCAGGCCGAGCCGACCGACGACGCCGTGGCCGAGCTTCACCTCGCCGCAGAGCCGCGGCGCCAGGAGCTGTTCCGCCGGCTCAACCTGGCGCCGGGCGGGACCGCGGCTCTGGTCTCGATGCGCGAGCAGCTGATGGATGCGCTGGTCCATCGCGGCGATCTGGAAGCGGTCGACGCCGATTTCGTCCACCTGTTCACGTCCTGGTTCAATCGGGGGTTTCTCGTGCTGCGGCGCATCGATTGGGGCATGCCGGCGATCGTTCTGGAAAAGATCATCCGCTACGAGGCGGTGCATCAGATCCATGACTGGGAGGATCTGCGCCGCCGCATCGATCCGGCGGACCGGCGCTGCTACGCGTTCTTCCATCCGGCGCTGGTCGACGAGCCGCTGATCTTCGTCGAGGTGGCGCTGACCGACGGCATCGCGTCGGCGATCGCGCCGATCCTCGCCACCAAGCGCCGGGCCCTGCCGCCCGAGCGGGCGAACACCGCGGTGTTCTACTCGATCTCCAACTGCCAGCGCGGATTGTCGGGCGTCACCTTCGGGCACTTCCTGATCAAGCAGGTGGTCGAGGAGATCTCGCGCGAGATGCCGAAGCTCTCCACGTTCGTCACCCTGTCGCCGGTGCCGGGCTTTGCCAAGTGGCTCGCCGACGAGCGCGCCGTCGAGAACTCGCGCGCGTTCACATCGGAGGACCGCGCCACCCTCGCGGCGGTCGAGCGGCCGGACTGGTGGCTGTCGCCGGAAACCGCCGAGCCCTTGCGCGAGCCGCTGATGCGGGCCGCCGCATCGTACCTGATCGGGGCGCGCAGCCGGCGCGGCACGCCGATCGATCCGGTCGCCCGCTTTCATCTCGGCAACGGCGCGCGGCTCGAGCAGATCAATTGGCTCGCCGACACCTCGGCCAAGGGGCTGGCGCAGGCCCACGGCGTGATGGTCAACTATCTCTACGATCTCGACGATATCGAGCGCAACCACGAAGCCTATGCAGAGGGCCGCACCATCGCTGCGGCGAACGCGGTGAGGAAGCTTGCGCGCAATTCCATGACGCAGCTGGTGCCGGTCGCCGGGTAGCGACCGCCGCGCAAAAATGCAGTTGTGAAATCCTGGGTGCGGCGGTGCCGGTTTCGAGGCCGTTCCCGCATTCCGCCATAGCCAGACGGGCGCAAACGCCCTGATGGGGCTACGACTTTCCGTAGACCGGGACGACGCCGCCCCGGGTCACTCTGTTGTCGGGCGAAGCGAGGAACGCGATGGTCTGCGCGACCTCCTCGACCTTCGGCCATGCGGCGTGATCGGCCTTCGGCATCGCCTGGCGATTGGCCGGCGTATCCAGGATCGATGGCGCAACGGCGTTGACCAGGACGCCGTGTCCGACCACCTCCTCGGCGAGCGCCACGGTGAGCGCCGCGACCGCGGCCTTGCTCGCCGCATAAGCCGTCATGCCCGACGCCATGCGCCATTCGAGCGCCGGGCGGGCCGCCACGTTGACGATCCTGCCGCCCGCCGGCTGGCGCATCATCGCGGTGACGGCGGCGCGGCAGCACAGGAAGCAGGTGACGAGGTTCATGTCGATCTGGCGCGTCAGGTCGGCCTTGCGCGTGTCGCCGATTGACGCGGCGGAAAACCCGCCGGCCAGGTGGATCGAGGCCCATGGCGCGGGCACGGCGTCGTAGAGGCGGGAAACCGCCGCCTCGTCGACGAGATCGACACCGACGACGAGCTTGACCTGCGGGTGATGGCGATGCGGGAATCGCTCCGCCTCGGCTTCAGTCAGGCAGGGAACGTGGCACACGGCGCCGGCCGCGATCAGCGTGCCGACGACCGCCGTGCCCAGCGCACCGGCGCCTCCGGTCACCACGACTTGACGATCGCGAAAGTCCATCGTGCCCTCCGTCGGAAGCGCGACATCATCGTCGCCGCGGCGCAGCGATGCAAGCCGCGGCAGTGGACCGGGGACCGGCCTCGGCCCCTGGAGACCCGGCCCCGCAGCCCTTGACATTCGTCTATTCATGACAGATATTTCTGTCATGACAGAAATTTCAGGCAATAACGTCAGGCTGCCGGCGGCGATCCAGCGCTTCGTCCTGCATTGGGGCGACATGGGCGGGCAGTGGGGCGTCAACCGGTCGGTCAGCCAGATCCACGCGCTGCTCTACCTGTCGGAGCGTCCGCTGACCGCCGACGAGATCGCCGAGACTCTCGGCATGGCGCGGTCGAACGTTTCCAATTCGCTCAAGGAGCTGCTCGCCTGGAACCTGATCCGCCGGGTGCCGATCATGAGCGACCGCCGCGACCACTTCGAGGCCGAGACCGACATCTGGGAGGTCTTCATCCGGATCGCGGCCGGCCGCAAGCAGCGGGAGATCGACCCGGCGATCGCGGCGCTCGAGGCCTGTCTCGCCGACGCCGAGCGCGATCCCTCGCTGCACCCGGTCGCCGGCCGGCGCCTCCGGGAGATGCTGGATTTCGTCGAGACGCTGGATCGCTGGTACGCCCAGATGCTGACGGTGCCGCGCCCCAAGCTCGCGGCCCTGATCCGGCTCGGCGCCAGGATCATCAATTTTCTGCCCGGCGGGAAGAAGCGACAGGCACCGTAGCCCGTGGAGGGCGCCATGGCGTACGACCGTGTTTCGTCAGCACACCGCATGCCGGTTCCCGGTGGCGCCGCGGGGCATGTCGAGGACCCGCGGTTCCGCGCGCTGATGTCGGAGGCGGAGTGGGTGGCGCTGCCGCCGGCGATCCGCCGGCGTTTTTCCCGGTGCCTCGCCGACGGCGCCACCAGCGTCTATGCGGGCCGCGTGGTGGCGACGCGGATGAGCCGGCCAGGCTTTCTGCTCGCGCACGCCGCCCGGTTGATTGGCGGCCCGTTGCCGACCGCGACCGACGCCGACGTCCCGAGCATCGTGACGGTGACGGAGGATTTCGCCACCGGCGGCCAGATCTGGACCCGTCTCTACAGCCGGCGCAGCGGCTTTCCCCAGGTGATCCATTCGTCGAAGCGTTTCGCCGGTCCGACCGGCCTCGAGGAATATCTCGGATTCGGCTTCGGCATGGCGCTCGCGGTGGCGGTGCGCAACGGCGCGCTGGTGTTCGAGAGCCACGGCTACTTCGTCCAGGTGCTGCGCCGACGCCTGCGCCTGCCGTCCTGGCTCTGCCCCGGCGACCTCATCGTCACCCACGCCGAGCGCGGCGCCGGACGTTTCGTCTTTACGCTCGACCTGACGCACCGGCGCCTCGGCTTCCTCATTCATCAGACGATCGAATTCCAGGAGGTGACGCCATGACGTCGCCGTTGCTGTGGACCCTGATCACCCTGCAGATCGCCATGGGCCTGTTCGACACCCTCTACCATCACGAGCTGACCGAGCGGCTGGCGTGGCGGCCGTCGCAGCGCCGCGAGCTGCGGCTGCATGCGGTGCGCAACCTGATCTATGCGGTGCTCTTCCTGCTGCTCGGCTGGTCCGAGCCGCGTGGGCTTCTGGCGATGCTGGTGCTCGCCGTGCTGGTCATCGAGGTGGGGATCACGCTCGCCGACTTCGTCGAGGAGGATCTGAGCCGCCGGCTGCCGGCGACCGAGCGCATCAATCACACGCTGCTCGCCATCAACTACGGCGCCATCCTGACGCTGCTGCTGCCGCTCCTGATCGGCTGGGCCCGCGAGGCGACCGCCCTGGTGCCGGCGTTTTACGGGATCTGCAGCATCATGACGGCGGTTGCGGCGCTCGGCGTCGCGGCGTTCGGGTTGCGCGACCTGTCTGCCGCGCGCCGCTCCGACCGGCTCGCCTGCGGTCCGGCCGAGACCCTGACGACGGCGCTTGCGGTGCGCCAGACCGTGCTGGTGACCGGCGCCACCGGCTTCATCGGGCGTCGGCTGGTGGAGGCGATGGCGGCCGGCGGCCACCAGGTGATCGCGCTGGTCCGCGATCGCGCCAAGGCCGACATGCTGGTCCCGCCGCTGCGACTGGTCACCAGCCTCGAGCAGATCCCGGACCGCACGCCGATCGACGCGATCGTCAATCTCGCCGGCGAGCCGATCGCGGACGGCCTGTGGACGCAGGCGAAGCGGCGGCGGATGGTCGAGTCCCGCGTCGACGCCACGATGGCGGTGGTCCGCCTGATCGCAAGGCTCGACCGCCCTCCGTCGGTGCTGATCAGCGGCTCGGCGGTCGGCTGGTACGGCCTGTGGCAGGACGAGGCGCTGACCGAAGCGGCCGACGGCAGGACCGGCTTTTGTCGCGAGCTGTGCGCGGCCTGGGAGCACGCTGCGATGCGCGCCGAGCAGTATGGCGTCAGGGTCGTCCGGCTGCGGACCGGTTTGGTGCTCGGGAGCCAGGGCGGGATGCTCGCCCGCATGCTCACCCCGTTCGAGTTCGGTCTCGGCGGACCGATCGGCTCGGGCACCCAGTGGATGTCCTGGATCGAGCGCGACGACCTGGTGCGGCTGATCGCCCACGTCATCGCCCGGCCGGAGCTGACCGGCGCGATCAACGCCACGGCGCCGACGCCGGTGCGCAACGCCGCGTTCGCCACGGAACTCGGCCGGGCGCTGCACCGCCCGGCGATGCTGCGGGTGCCGGCCGCGCTGCTGCATCGGCTGGCCGGCGACCTCGCCGCCGAGCTTCTGCTCGGCGGCCAGCGCGTGCTGCCGGAAAAAGCGCTGGCGAGCGGCTTCGTGTTCCGCCACCGGACCCTCGACGGCGCACTGGCGGCGGTCCTCGGGGGCACGGCAACGACCGCGCTCGCGCGATCGTCACGTCCGCACGCGGCTCACGGCGTCGACTGACCGTGACCCACGATCGGATCACCCGTACAGCCCGGCGACGATCGGCATGCGGGCGGCGCGGATCGCCGGAAACAACCCGCCGATCAGGCCGACCAGGAGGGCGAGCACCACACCTTGCCCGATCAGCCGCGGGCTCAGCTGGAAGCTGAACACCACCTGGGTGAAGCTCGCGCCGAGCGTCGAG
>JBEKZK010000386.1:0-5082 GCA_049509935.1 Xanthobacteraceae bacterium
AGGCCGCGGTGCACCAGAACCTTGTCGATGACGACCTGGAAGAACAGCGGCGACACCAGCGCCACCAGCTGGATGAACACCGAGATCACCAGCACCTCGGCGAGCACCTTTGAGAATTTCCTGATGACCGGCAGGAACCAGCGCAGCCCGAAGCGCGCCGCCTCGCCGGCGAGCCGCTCGCGCCTGGCGACGAGCACGATCTCGCCGCTCCATTCGCGCGCCAGCTCCTCGAGCGTCCAGCCGACCGGCGGACCGCCGGCCCGGCCGACCAGCACGCCGGTCTCGGTCCGCCGCCCGATGACGAAGAACCCGCCGTCGCGGCCGCGCGCGATCACCGGCAGCGACAGCGCCTGGATGCGCTTGATGGAGGAGCGGCTGACGCGAGCCTTGAGCCCCAGCGCCCGCGCGATCCTGACCAGATCGTCACAGCCGGCACGCTCGCCGTGCGGCAGGAACTCCCGCCGTGCCCGATCGAGATCGAACGCTTCCCCCGAAAGTGCCAGAACCAGCCCGAGGCACCCGAGGCCCGTATCGACGGGCGTCACAGGCACCGATGGCTGACTGCTGGCGATGCCCCCTGCATCCACCTTCGTCCCCAACGCCACGTCACTTCAGATCGAACGAGCCTCGTTCCTGCTCGAACTATTCCGCCCGTTCACGACCGCAGGACGCATGACATTCCGTTGCGGCATCTCCCAAGGGAGGTGCTCCTCGCACGCTTCGATGGCGATCGTCAAGACCGCATTTTTAGACTGTATCGGCGATGACGCGCGTGTCTCCTATCTGATCTGATGGTGCCATGGATCCCCGCTCGCCGGCCTCAGCGGGCGGCCGGCAGCGGCTGTGCCTGCGTCCTTTCCACCGTGCAGCGGAACTGGAGCTCGCGACAGAAACGATTGGCGTCGTCGAGCAACCGGAACGGGCCGACCTGGCCGCGATAGACCTGGCCGTCGTCGAGCTCGGCGTCACGAACGACGGGCTCGCGCCGCCATACAGCTGCGAACTTGCCTTCCAGCGCGTCCTGCACCAGGCGGGCATGACGTCGGGCGTCCGCTTCGCTCGTCAGCGAGGTCAGCAGGACCACATAGCCGTCCGGATACCTTGCGCTGTCCATGGCGGCGCGACTGGGGCTGGCGACGACCACGCATGCCATGTCGTGACTCACGAGATCGAGGCACGCGGTTTCGGCGGCCTCCTTGTCGAGGTGCGCAAAGCGCGCGCGGTACGCCTCGCCCGGGACCATGGGACGGTCGACGAACGGCTCGGCCCTGCCGAGCGCCGTCGGCGTCGATTTGATGGCCGCTCGCAGACCGCGCTTCGCGCCGGCCTCATCCCGGAAGGTGCCGAGCTCGATCATCCAGCCGAACGGCGCCGAGGTCTGCACCACCGGCATGACCGGCTTCGCCGGCGCGGTGATCTGCGCCACGAAGCTCGCCGGCAGGGTCGCCCGCGTGGGCACCCCCGGTGAGATCACGGTCGTGGTGACCAGCTGCGCATTTTTCGTGATCTGCACCCCCATCGATCGCAGCTCGTCCGGCGACAGCCACGCCATCCTGGCCGGGGCGGCGAGCACCATCTTGCCGACGATCTGCTCGGGCACGCCGTAGGACTGGAGGACGCGCGCCATCGCCACCGTCGCGGTGGCCGATTTGAGGGATTCGGTGCCACCGGGATCGGCAGCCGAATGCACCCCGATGCGAACGCCGGGCTCGGCGAATTTCTGTTTGCCGGCAGCAAAAATGAGAAAGCAGGCGCTGGCGCAGATGGCATTGCCCTCGACCCTGGTGGTGATGCCCTTGCTGCGCACGATGGTCGCGATGTGCAGCGCTTCGCCGATGAGGCCGCCGCTCGAATCGAGCTTCACCGCCGTCACGGCGCGGTCGGCGGCGGCCAGCAACCGCGTGAGCTTCTGCGCATCGCCGGCGACGATCCTTCCGGACAGCACCAGCACGGTCTGCTGCTCCTTCCCGGTCATCCTGGAGATGTCGGCGGCCGCAGCGGGGGTCGCCATCCCGAGCAGCGACGCGAGACACGCAGCGAGGAGACCGCGCCAGCGCCTGCCGGACATCGGCATGCGTTGTCTGGAGGAACCGCCGCCATCGGCCGTCGGCACCCGCATCCGCGCGGTCCGGACCGGATGGTCGCAGTCGGCGGTGCCGCCGAGTGTCACATGGCCAACGCTCGCCCGATCGAGATCAAACACTTCCCCCAAAAGCGCCAGAACCAGCCCGAGGCACCCGAGGCCCGCGTTTGCGGGCGTCGCCGGCACCGACGGCTGACCTCTTGCGATGCCCCCTGCATCCACCATGGTCCCCAACGCAACGTCGCTTCAGATCAAACGATTCGCCTTGTTTCTGCTCGGACTATCCCGCCCCCTCGCGACCGCAGGACGACCTGCATTGCGCTGCGGCATTCCCGAGGGGGGTGCTCCTCGCACGCTTCGGTGGCGATCGTCAAGACCGCATTTTCGGACTGCATCGGCGGCAGGCACCTGGTTGGTCACGCTCTGGGGCAATGGTTGGCCCGGCGTCCAGGAGCAACAAGTCTGAATGCGGTCATCTCGCGAATCCGCAGATTCGTCACCTGATCTGATAGTGGCCTCGCTTCAACGGCCTGCCAGGCTGTGGGGCCACGCGAACAATAGTGGTCTGTCCCCTATTCACCCTTCGCTATTGTCGGAATGGCGCGGCCGTCAAGCAGCGACCGATGGCCGTCGATCACGACGGCTGCGCGGCCGGCAACGGCTGCTTCCCGGCGGTACCGAACCAGGCGCCGCCGGCGACCGCCCAGGCATTGGCGACGCCGTAGATGACGAGTGCCGCGGCGAGCGCAACAAACAGGCCGTTGCTGCCCCCGAGCGCGGTCACCGCAAACCAGCCGCCGCCGGTCGCGACGACGACACGCAGCACCGCGACCATCATCGCCCACCCGACCCGGCCGGCGCCCTGCGAGGCGAAATAGAGCGCGAGGCCGCCGCCGAAGAACCCATAGAACGGGCCGACGATCCGCAGATAGCCGGTTCCGACCGCAATCATCTGCGGATCGCTGCCGAACAGCGACAGCCAGGCGGACGGGAACAGCGCCGCCGCGAGCCCGATCGCCTCGGTGAGACCGCCGGCGATCGCCGCGCCGGTCCAGGCGACCTTGAGGGCGCGGTCGCGGCGGCCGGCGCCGATGCAGGTGCCGACCATGGCGGCCACCGGCGTACCCAGTCCGAACACCAGCGGCACCAGCAGATATTCCAGGCGCACGCCGGTGCCGTAGCCGGCCACGGCGGCGGGACCGACCAGACCGGCAAGGCCGGTCGCGGTGGCGATGCTGATGTTGGTCGACAGGCTGACCACCGACGAGGCGGCGCCGACGCGGAGGATGTCGCGCATCGGCGCCCAGGCGAGCCTGGGCGGAGCAAGCGAGGGCCGCAGCACGCCGCGGCCGGACCAGATGTAGGCGGCGAAGACCGCGCTGCCGATCGAATAGTAGAGCACCACCGCGGCGGCACCGCCGAGGATGCCGAGCTGCGGGAACGGTCCGAGCCCGAAGATGAGCAGCGGCGACAGCGGAATGAGGACCAGCGCGCCGGCCGTGATCACGGCAGCCGGAAAGACCATGTTGCCGGTGCCGCGGATGATGGCGGCGAACGAATTGAACAGCCACAGGGGAATCGTGCCGGCGAACACCAGGCCCGAATAGGTCGTGGCCGCAGCCAGCGATCCGTCGCGGCCGCCCATCGCGGCATAGAGCCTGGGTGCGAGCAGCAGCGCCGCCACCGTGGTCAGCGCGCCGAGCCCGATGGTGATGGCCACCGCGTGCCACACCAGCTCGTTGGCGCGGTCCCGCCGCCCCGATCCGAGCGCGCGGGCGATGGCGGACAGGATGCCGCCGCCCATCGCGCCCGCCGCCACCATCTGCAGCAGCATGAACAGCGGGAAGACCAGCGCCATGCCGGCCAGCGCGTCGAGCCCGAGCCGGGCGACGAAATAGGTCTCGATCAGCCCGATCGCCGACTGCACCACCATCACCACCACGTTGGGCAGCGCCAGCCGCAGAATGGTGGGGCCGACCGGCGCCTCCAGCAGCAGTCGCGTTCGCGCATCCATCGGCGAGCCTCCTGCCCGCAATAACGTGCATATGCACCTTAATCTTGACTTTTATATGGGCATATGCACCTATTGGCAAGGGGCATCGCCCGCCGCGAAGGCCCGCTTTGGGAATGGGAGCCATGTCGAAGAAGCCATCGCCCGCGCTCGATCAGAGCACATGCAATTGCCTGGCGCTGCGCCAGGCCGCGCGCCACGTCACCCGGATCTACGAGGGCCATCTGACCGCGGTCGGACTGCGAGCCAGCCAATATTCGATCCTGGCAAAGCTCGATCGGCTGGGGCCGCTGTCGATCAACGAGCTGGCGCAGTCGATGGTCATGGACCGCACGACGCTCGGCCGCGCGATCCGCCCATTGGAGCGCGACGGGCTGCTGGCGATCGCCGCCGGGGACGACGGCCGTACCCGCCGGGTGCGGCTCACGGCCGCCGGCGCGGCGCGGCTGAGGGCGGCGGCGGCGAAATGGCGGGAGGCGCAGAAGCAGTTCGAGACGGCGTTCGGCGCGGACGATGCCGCGGATTTGCGAACCGTCCTGCGGCGCGTGGTCCGGGCGACCGGAGAGCAGGCGGCGAGGGGCTGAGGACTTCGGCGGTGAAGCAGGGAGAATAGGGGTCAGACCCCTATTCCATATTCCCATTCTCCCTCTCTACTGTTCTCCCTGCCCGTCTTCGAATGGACAGATCCACACATCCGTCGACGGCACGGTTCATGTCCGAAGGCGTTGCCGCGCCCGGGCGGCCGGTCGCGGCCCTTCCGTCGCTCCATTCTTGGTCGCGAGCGCATGCTCGAGGTCCTTCATCGCCTCCACCACTTCGTCGATGAGCTCCTGCGGTGGCGGCGGGACCTTGTTCAACGCATAGCGGGCGGGAGCCGCCGGCAGTGCGGAAATGGCCCGGCGCAGGCGCGCGCGCGCCGTCTCGACCTTCGCCATGGGTGTCCTCCGGCGGTTCTTTTTGTCCACCTCTACCAGGAACGAGTGGGCTC
>JBEKZK010000387.1:0-5069 GCA_049509935.1 Xanthobacteraceae bacterium
AGCCGAGACCGGTGCCGCCGTACTCCTCCTCGACGGTGATGCCGAGCAGGCCGAGGTCGCCGAGCCGCGGCCACAGATCGCGCGGAAACGTGTTGCTGCGGTCGATCTCGGCGGCGCGTGGCGCGATCTCGTCCTGGGCGAAACGGTGAACCGTGTCGCGCAACAGGTCGACGTCGCCGCCGAGGCCGAAGTCGAGAGTCTGCCAGGCGTTGTGCAGCATTCGTCGCTCCCGTCGGGATTCGCGCCTCGGCGCCGGCCAAGCGTCGGCGACCATACCGTACCACGGTTGGTCAAGATCCCAACACATATGCGACGTCGTCATCGCCCGCTTCGAGCGGGCGACCCGGTAGTCACGGTGGCCGGTCGAGATATCGCGGTGCACATTTCGAGCGCTCTCGGCTACCGGATCCCAGCGGATCTCGGCTCACGCCGAGTTCCGGATCCGTTGAAGTTTGCATGCGCGTCGACGCCAATGGAACCCGGCGATTTCGAATACCCGAACAACCAACACAAGAACAACCAGCCACATGAACAAATTGCAATGTTCTTCCACCAAACAAACAGCGATGCGGGCCTCGGGTGGCGTGGTCCGCGTCCGCGGAACCGGCCGTCGGCCTGCGCGTTGTCGTGGCGGATGCCCGGACACGTGCGTATGAAACGCCCGGTGCCGGGAGCTCATGGAAGGATGCACCTCATGATGACCAGAACCGCCAAGACGGCGATCGCGGCCGGGCTCGCTGGCGCGCTGACGATGGCGACCACCGCGCCGACGTGGGCGGCGCCGGTTCTCTCGAGCACGGCAGCCGTCAAGACCGCGGATCCTCTTCGGACCACAGAGGTCCGCTATTGGCATCACGGTTTCGGACCCGGTGCCGCCATCGGCGGCCTTGCGCTCGGCCTCGCCGGCGCTGCGGTCGCCGCGCCGTACTATGGCTATGGCTACGGCTATCCCGGCTACGGCCCCGGCTACGCCTACGGCCCGGGCTACTACGGCTACGGGCCGGGATATTATGGGCCCGGGTATGGCTGGGGACCGCGCTGGCACCACCGCTGGCACCGCTGGTAAGCCGACAGCGGTCGAGCAGCGGCGATAGAATCGAAGTGGATCGAGCCGGCCGTCGGACCACCGACGGCCGGCTCTGCCGCGCCGCCACCCCTGGGGCACCTCGCCGCGGGGCGAACGGTTGCGGCTGCCGGCGCGAACGGGTCTATGTGGCGTCCGACCCCGGAGGCTCCGCATGATGATCCGATTCGTCGCCGCCGCGCTGATGCTCGCCCTGGCCGGCGGTGTGGCGAGCGCCGCCGAATGCCAGGCGAACGCGCTGGGCACCAGCCGTGTGCTGGAGGTGGACGCGGCGACGACGCCGCGGGTCGGTCTCAGGCATTTTCCCTCGACGCTGCCGCTCGCCGCCAAGGAGGTGGTTCTCACTTTCGACGACGGACCGTGGCCCGGGACGACGCCTCGGGTGCTCGACGCGCTCGCGCGCGAGTGCGTGAAGGCGACCTTCTTCCTGATCGGACAGAATGCCGCGGCGCATCCCGAGCTGGCACGACGCGAGCTGTCCGAAGGCCACACGGTCGCGCATCACACCTTTGCCCATCCCCTGCTCGATCACCTGTCCGCAGGCACCGCCGAAGCCGAGATCGATCGCGGGATGGCGGCGGTCGACGCTGCGCTCCATGGCGCAGCAGCCGCGGCGCCGCGCAGGCCGTTCTTTCGCTTCCCCGGTTTCGCGTCGACGCCGGACCTGCTCGATCGGCTGGAGGCGAGAGGGATCGTGGTGTTCGGCGCCGACCTTTGGGCAAGCGATTGGAACCGGATGACCCCGGAGACGGAGTTGCATCTGACGCTGGAGCGCCTCGCCGTGGCCGGCCGCGGGATCATCCTCTTCCACGACACCAAGGCGCAAACGGCCGCCATGCTGCCGGGCTTCCTGCGCGCCCTCAAGGCCGGAGGCTACCACGTCGTGCACGTCATTCCCTCGAGACCGGCATCGACCGGGCTCGGGGCCGCGCCGGGCCCGGCGTTTGCCGGGACAACCGAGAGATGACGCGTGGCCGTATTTTCACCACCTTCTCGCGACATCGTAAATCAGTACCCGCGCGTCGAAGGTGTGGCGGATTTGCCGCACATTTTTGTCTTTTGATGGACCCGAATGGACATCGGTCGCGTCAATCACCATTGTGCGGACTCGCTCGCTGCTCTTCCCCGGACCTGCGGTGGAGGACGAGGGCGACGACGGCGCCGGCGTTCATGTGCACGGTTAACCGGCCGTTTATGCGGCCGCCGGTAGGTTCCACGACAACCAGGGGGGCAGGCACTCGCGTGTCGAGCGGTCTTCAGTGGGCGTCATGATGCGCAGCGCTTTGGCGACATTCCTGGTTGCCGCAGTCCTTGGCGGGACGGCGGCGGTCGCGGCCGAATGCCCGGGCAATCCCGATGCGCTCGGCGTCGACCGGGTGATCACGGTGGATCCGGCCGAGCACAGCCGCATCGGCACCATGCAGTACGGCGAAACGCTGCCGCTCAATGACAAGGAAGTGGTCCTGACCTTCGACGACGGCCCGTTGCCGGCCTACGGCATCCGGGTGCAGCAGGCGCTCGCCGCCGAATGCGTGAAGGCGACGTTCTTTCTGGTCGGGCGCATGGCCCGCGCCTACCCGGAGGCCGTACGTCGCATCTATAATGCCGGCCACACCATCGGTACCCACAGCCAGAATCATCCGTTGATCTTCACGCGCCTGAGCGCCGCCGCGGCCCGGGCCGAGATCGACCAGGGCATCGCCTCGGTCACCGCAGCGCTCGGCGACGAGCGCGCGGTGGCGCCGTTCTTCCGTTTTCCCGGGCTCGGGCGCTCGCAGGCGATCGAGGAGTACCTGTCGTCGCGCGGCATCATGACGTGGAGCGCGGACTTTCCGGCGGACGACTGGACCCATATCAGCGGCGCCAAGGTGATGGCGCGCGCCCTGGAGCGGCTCGAGCGCAAGGGCAAGGGCGTGCTGCTGCTGCACGACATCCAGCCGGCGACGGCGTTGATGCTTCCGCAATTGCTGCGTGAGCTGAAGCGTCGCGGCTACCATGTGGTCCACGTGGTGCCGGCCGGCGACGATCGTCCGAAGACCGTCACCGAGCCGCAGAGCTGGGTGATGCACAAGCCGGCGCCTCAGGGCTGGCCGCGCGTCGTCGAGAGCGCCGAGCCAACGCCGCCTGCGCCGAGCGCGGAAAGCTTCGGCTGGCCGCACCCGTTCAGGATCCGCAAGGCCGTGCCGATACCGCAGTTGCTGACCGGCCCCGCCACCGAGATGACCGCCAGCGCGATGCAGTCGACGCCGCGTCTGCCCGCCTGGTCTCCGGCCCCGCATGTCAGCGTGCTCGCAGCATCGGCCGAGCCGACCCTGCTGACGGCGGCGCCGACCGCGTCGTTCTCCGATCCCGCGGCGCCGTCGAGCCCCGGGGCGGTCCCCCTTGCTGAATCGGTCGACGGGATCGTCGCACCACAGCCCGTCCTCGCCGAAATGATCGCGCCGCCGGCCACACCGGCACCCGTGCTTCATGGCAAGCCGAAGCCGCACCGGCCTGCCGCGAAGCTGCGGATGGGCTTGGCGCAACCGCGTCCGCTGCAGCCGGCAGCAGAGCCGACCGCCATCAGGCCTCCGCTCGATCTGTCACCGACAGCGCCGAAGCTCGTGGCCCGAACGCCGGCACCGTCCACGCCCTGACGACGGCCGGCCCTCGACCAACCCTTTCACCAAGGACGCGTCATGAAGACCATCGCAGTCGTGCTGGGTTTGCTGTGCGTGATCGTCGCGATCGTCTATGTCGTCGTCCCGGCCGGATCGCTCCCGACTTTCCTTCCCGGGTTCGAGGCAGGCTCGCCGCGGGTCCATATGAAGCACGGCATCGTCGCGGCGGTCGCCGCCGTCGTGCTGTTCGCGGTCGCGTGGTTCGTCGGCCGGTCGCGATAGCGGATCTCAGGGTCTCTCGTCGGCGAGGTCATACCCGAAGCCTTCGTACACGAACGCGCCGCGGATAAGTTCGCAGTCTCTTTCGCTGACGCCGGCTTGGCGGGCGGTCGCGTACCAGGAAGAGTTGATAGTCTCGATCATGCCGTCGACCATGCGCGCAGCCTCCTCCTTCGAGACAAGGAACCGCTCGCATTGGGACAGCAAATTGGTGCGGTTGGCGTATCGGCCCCAATCTCCGAACGCCATCGCGAGATCGCGGCGCTCCAGAGCGATCATCGGATTCGGGGTCAGATCGTAGGCCGGGGACAGCGACCACGCCGTGTCTTTGGCGACGACGGCGTGGTTGCGCGGATGATCGTCCGTGTTCGATATCAGAGCGTTGAAGCACACGCGACGAAAGAGCTCGGGAAGATCCTTTGCCTGGTTGCCCGATGCGGCCCGCCGGATTTCGTCGGCGAGCAGCAGGTACGACCATTTCTGGCGCTTGTCCGCCGTATGGGGCGAGTCATCCGCATCGATGAGCGTCAATCCGCTTACCATCCTGCTGCGCAAGTATCCCTTTTCGGTCTTGTGGCGGTCAAACCGCTTCACGAGGAGCACGTCGCGATCGCCGACGGTCGTCATCCGGCTTTCCGCGCATGAAATGCCGCAATGGCGCGCGAGTGCCAGCATGGCGTGTTCGACCCGCGGATTGTTCCATCGGTCGTCCCGATGCGGGAGTTTCGCGAGCCAGAGCGCATCGTCGTCCTCGACGGTCGCCTTCGGACGCGCGCCGCCCATCGACGTTCCCGCACGAAGCAGCGCTTCGGCCTGCTCCGCATCGCCCCCCGCAGGCTTGGGAGAGTCAGGATCGTTTTCTGCCGTGACGATTTGGTCGGCGAGTTCGATGAGCTTCGCCAAGTCGAACGTACGGTTGAACTTGCGCGTGGGAGCCGGCGGCTGCACGTTGAGGCCGAATCCAAGCGCACCGGCGCGGTCGTCGGGAGAGTTGAGGAGGTATTCCATCTCGGTCGGGGCGACGTTACCGAGTCGTTTCTCGATGAGCTTGCGTCCCCAAGAGTCGGGCGAACTGTCGCGCAGTGCGCCAAAGTTGCCGCGCAGCT
>JBEKZK010000388.1:0-5056 GCA_049509935.1 Xanthobacteraceae bacterium
ACCAGGAGCCTGTCGCTGACCGCGAACAGCTCGTCGAGATCCTCCGATATGATCAGCACGGCGGCGCCGCCGTCGCGCGCGTCGTCGAGCAGCGCCCGCACCGTCAGGGCGCTGCGGGCGTCGAGGCCGCGGGTCGGGTAGAGGGCGACGATCAGCTTCGGCGCGTGGGCGAGCTCGCGGGCGAGCACGACGCGCTGGAGGTTTCCCCCGGACAGCGTCGCGGCGCGCGCGTTGAAATTCGGGAGAGGAAACGCCAGCCGCGCAAAGCTGCGCCGCATCGCGCCGTCGAGCTTCTGCCAGTCAACCCCGAGCCCGGCACGGTAGCGTCGGCCGGTGCCGAGCGCGAGATTCTGCCGCACCGTCAGTCCGGGCACGCAGGCGAGCGCCAACGGGTCGTCCGGGATCGTGGCGACGCCCCGTTCGCGGACCATCGCGACGGGCCATCGCGAGGCATCCTCGCCCCACAGGCGCTTCGTTCCGCCGTGCGGCCGGCGCAGCCCCATGACGAGCTCGCCGAGCTCGCGCTGGCCGTTGCCGGACACGCCGGCGACACCGACGATCTCGCCGGCGCGGATGCGGATCGACAGATCGTGCAGCGCCACCGCGCCGCCGCCGGCGGGCGTCGAGACGCGGTCGAGGACGAGCGCGTCGGCGGCGCCGTCGCCGACCGGCCGGCGCGGCCGCCGCACCGGCACCATCAGCGCCTCCCCGAACATCAGGGCGAGCAGACGCTCCTCCGACGCCTCGCGGCGATCGAGCAGGCCGGCGATCCGCCCCTGCCGCATCACGGCGATGCGGTCCGCGCAGCGAAAGACCTCGCGCAGCTTGTGGGTGATCAGCACCACGCCAAATCCCTCGGCGCGGAGCTGCGCGATGGTGGCGAACAGGCCCTCGGTTTCCTGCGGCGCCAGCACCTTGGTCGGCTCGTCGAGGATCAGGACGCGGACGCCGCCGACGATCTGCTTGAGGATCTCCACCTTCTGCTGGTCACCGACCGCGAGCTGGCCGACCGGTTGCCGGGGATCGACCGCGAGATGGAAGCGCTCGGCGTGGGCGGCGATGCGCTCGAGCATGTCGCGGCGCCGCGGCACCGCGGGCAGATCCTGCGCAAACAGGGCGACGTTCTCGAGCACGCTGAGCGCCGGGACGAGCGAAAAATTCTGGAACACCATGCCGATGCCGAGCGCACGCGCCTGGCGCGGCGAGGACATCTCCACGCGCTCGCCGCGCACCCGGATCTCGCCGGCATCGGCCGCAGTGTAGCCGTAGAGGATTTTTGCCAGCGTGCTCTTGCCGGCGCCGTTCTCCCCGAGCAGGGCCAGCACCTCGCCGGGCCGCACCTCGACGTGGTCGACGTCGTTGGCGAGCAGGCTGCCGAACCGCTTGACGATCCCAAAGGCCTCGATGAGCGGTGGCGCTGTCATGCCGGCACCGAAAAAGCCTTCCGCCTCATGGGTTTGGTGGCATGTATTTTGCTTCAACATAACGCCCGCGGCCACCATGCCGCGGGCGCATGGTGCGCGGACCCGCCCCATTCGGGCGTGCCGGCGATGGTGCCGGAACGGACCACTTCGGGGAAATGACAAAACGACATGGACGTCATATCCGAGCGGAATTTGCGGTCGGTTGACCTCAACCTGCTGGTCGCGTTCGACGCCCTGATGGCGGAGCGCAACGTCACCCGTGCGGCCGCGCGCAACGGCGTGAGCCAGCCCGGGCTGAGCAAGGCGCTGAACCGGCTGCGCTTCCTGTTCGACGACCCGCTGTTCGTGCGTCGCGATCGTGCCATGGAGCCGACCGCCCGCGCGCTCGAGCTCGCCGGCCCGATCCACGGGGCGCTCGCCGCCATCTCGCGGACCCTGGCGCTGCCGGGCGCCTTCGACCCCGCGGCGGTCGGCGCGACGGTGCGGATCGCCACCATCGATGTCTACCACACCAACCTGCTGCCCGCGCTGGTCCGCCACCTGCGGCGCCACGCTCCCGGGGTCGATCTGCAGGTGCGGGCCAACGACTGCTCCTGCCTGCGCGAGCAGCTCGCCGCCGGGGAGATCGATCTCGCCATCGCGCCGCTCGGCACCGGAACCGGCGCGCTCGCCGCCGAGCCGCTGTGGACCGACCGGCTGGTGACCCTGGTCGGCCCGGACTGCCCGCTGCGCGAGGGGATGTCCATCGAGGACTATGCGGCGGCCGGACACCTGGTCGACGCCGGCCACGTGCAGGTGTCGGCGGACGGCGTCGGCGCCAGCGTGGTCGATGCCATCCTGGCAGCGCGCGGACTGCGCCGCCGCATCGTGCTGGTGCTGCCGAATTCCGCCGGGGTGCCGTTCGTGGTCGCCGCCACCGATCTCGTCGCCACCCTGCCGAGCCGGATCGTAAGGGGTCTGGCGACGGTGCCCGATGTCCGCGTGCTGACCCCGCCGCTGCCGGATGTGGAGGTGAGCCCGCACATGTTCTGGCATCGGCGCTCGGATGGCGACCCATTGCAGGTGTGGTTGCGGGCGGCGATCCGGGAGATTGCGGCGGGGGTTTGAGCGATCGGGCGGCCGCTGTGGCGGTCGTCGTCAAATGGCCAATGTAACAATCTGATTTTAAATGGAGATCGAGTGGCTGGGGGACTAGGATTCGAACCTAGATTGACGGAGTCAGAGTCCGCAGTTCTACCGTTGAACTATCCCCCACCGAAGCCTTTGAAATCTTGAGGCTTTTTGGCGAGTTTTGCAGATCCGGACCGAAAGTTTTGCAAATCGGCCCGGGACCAGCGACTATATAGGGCCGTACCTTCGTTCGGTCCACTTCGATTTGCTGTCCCCAATTCGCTCTGATGCCGACGGTGCGCCACCCCTCACGCCTGCGGTGCTCGGCTCGACCGTCGGTCCACTGCGACCCAGGTGCCGCGGTGCACCACGAACCCGCAGCGGGGCACTTCGGGTGGCTGAAGGGAGAGATCGGATCGGCCGGCGCCCCGTCCCATCCCGGGAACAGCATCCGATCGTAAAATTCTCGCGGGACCAGCGCCTCGATCTCCCGCGCGGTAAAGCTCGAGCCGAGAGGTCCATTCCTGACCCAATTCAGACACGAACTTGCGGACCGCGCCACATGCCCGTCAGTGCGTACAGAAGCGGACCAGAGGATGGCAGCGCGTAGCTGTCAGGTCGTCTGGATGAGGGTCTGGTTCGTCAACGAAAGCGGCGCTGCGCAGACATCAAGCCGTTCGCCACGGCGCAATGGCATTGGGCGGTCTCAATCCGAAACCGCCCGTGGAGAATTTGTCAGATCAAGTCGTAGCGGTCCGCGTCCATCACCTTGATCCAGGCCGAGGCGAAGTCCCGCACGAACCTCGCCTGGGCGTCCGACGAGCCATACACCTCGGCGAAGGCGCGCAGCTCGGCGTGGGAGCCGAAGATGACCACCTCGCCGGCGGTCTCCGCGAGAGCGATCAAAATGTCGAGCCCCCGACTACCTACGTTAACGACCTCCCCTTCCTTGAGTAGGAGGCGTTCCGCTGGGATCAGCCGGTATGGTCCGAACGAAATGACGTCGCTAACAGCCACGTCCGCCTCCCAGTTGGCCGGCTGCAGTTAACTGCTAACTGTGCCGCTGCACGGCGTTGCTTTAAATTCAGGCACCGCGCATCTTAGCGATGACCCAAAGTCATTCTCTGACCTGCAAACTTCCGGCCGAGAACATCTGGATGCCTCTCTAGTCGCTCTTGCCGAGCGGCGCCAAAGCGCAGAGTTCTACGTTGGCGCGATTGGTGACATTCTGTCCGTAAATATCGGACATAACCGCACCGCATTCTCGGCCGATTGAGGGATAAGAAGCCACGGCCGAAGGTCCGGACGGAAATAATCACGATCGGAGAGCCACAATGACAAATAAGCCAATTATCCTGATTGTTGGAGCATCGCGCGGTCTCGGCCTGGCGCTTGTCGACCAGTTCTGCCGCCGCGATTGGCACGTGATCGGCACTGTTCGCGGTAAGGCGGCTGGTCTAGATGACCTGAAGACGCGCTTCCCGGCCTGCCTCGAGGAGGAGATCGCTGACATCGCGGATGAGGCCAGCGTTCGCGCGCTGCACCAGCGTCTCAAAGGTCGCACGCTCGACATGCTGTTTGTGAACGCCGGCATCGCCAAGTCGATTAGGGAAACTCCCGGGACAGCTCCAGTCCAGGATTTCCTCGATATGATGCTGGTAAATGCGTTCAGTCCGATCAGGTTGATTGAGATGTTAGAGGATATCGTCGCGCCGAACGGGACGATAGCAGCTATGTCCTCGGAGCTAGGCAGCATCACTGGCAACAACGGATCCTGGGACCTCTACGCTTCCAGTAAAGCGGCGCTCAATATGCTTATGAAGTGCTATACGGCTCATCGTCCCAATGATCGCCGCGCCAAGCTCATTGTCGCACCAGGCTGGATCCAGACCGATATGGGAGGCACCGAGGCCACCTATACCGTAGAAGAATGCATTCCTCTCGTTGTTGATACGCTGGAGAAGAACCACGGCAAGCCAGGCCTCCGCTACGTCGACCGCTTTGACAACACGCTCCCATGGTAAACTGGCTTCGCCGACCAACAATGTCGGTGTCGTAAAGACATCCACTAATTGGGTATTGGGTGGCGATTACGTTTAAACCTCAACACTATCAGGTCCGATCAGTTGCTCAATGAAGCTGAGAAAGACACGAACCTTTGCGGGGGGATGCATACGCGAGGGCATGTAGGCGTAGAGGGGGTAATGCTCTTGATTCCACTCCGGCAATATCCGCACGAGCTTTCCGGTACGGAGTGCCTCACGACTGTAAAGCTCCAGCGGTTGGGCGATTCCGTGACCGCCAAGACATGCCGCAAGAAGACTCGGTGAGTCATTGACAACCATTCTGCTCTTGACGGGCAGTGTCTGCCATGAGCCGTCAATGAAAAAATCCCATTTGAAAATTCGACCCGAAGCGGGCGACCGGAAATGGATACACTGGTGATCGAGCAAGTCTAGCGGCGTGTTTGGCACGCCGTGTTGCGCGATATAGCCCGGAGCTGCGCAGGTAAGCACCTCGGT
>JBEKZK010000389.1:0-5054 GCA_049509935.1 Xanthobacteraceae bacterium
AGCGGCACGAAGCGCACCCAGATCAGGTCCTGGCGGGCGAGCCCCTCGCGAGTCCTGGTCAGCCTGACGATCCGCTGCGCGCGGCCATGCGGGCCGAGCGGCAGCACCATCACGCCGCCCTCGGCGAGCTGGCCCACCAGCGCCTGCGGGATCTCTTCCGCCGCCGCCGTGACGATGATGCGGTCATAGGGCGCGAGCGCCGGCATGCCGGCAAGCCCGTCGCCGGTGAAGACCTTGACATTGCGGCAGCCGAGCACCTCGAGCCGCGTCCGCGCCACCTCGGCGAGCGTCCGGTAACGCTCCACGGTCACCACCTCGCGGGCAAGCCGCGACAGCACGGCGGCCTGGTAGCCCGAGCCGGTGCCGATTTCGAGCACCCGGTGGGTCGGCAGCGCCTCCAGCTGCTCGGTCATGTAGGCGACCAGATAGGGTTGGCTGATGGTCTGGCCGCAGGCGATGGGAAGCGCCTGGTCCGCGTAGGCCACGTCGATGTGCTCGGGGGCGACGAACTGCTCGCGCGGGATCTCGTCCATCGCGCGGAGCACCGCCTGGTCTCCGATGCCGCGCCGGCGCAGGCTCAGCAGGAACTCCATGCGGCCGATGTTCTCGGGCCGCTCCCCGGTCGACGGCGGATTGCGCGGAGAACTCAACGATCCTCTCCCCTGGAAGGCGGATCAGCCGCTATCCGAACAGCTCGGCCAGCCGGGTCATGAACGGCTCATCGGTGAGGTCGAGCCGCAGCGGGGTCACAGCGATGCGGTTGTCGGCCACGGCCGAAAGATCGGTGCCGCCGCGCGGTTCCTGTTGCTCGCGCCGCGCGAACACGAGCCAGTAGTACGGATTGCCGCGCCCGTCGTGCCGCGCCTCGATCCGCAGCAGCTCCTGATCGCGCTTGCCCTGCATGGTCACGGCGATGCCCTTGACAGCGTCCGGGGCGCAATCGGGAAAGTTCACGTTGACCATCACGTCGCGCGGCATGCCCTCGGCGAGCAGGCGGCGGATGAGGTCGGGGCCGTGTCGCAGCGCGGTGTCCCAATGCGGATGCTGCCGCGTCGACACCCCGTAGGCCTGCGACAGCGCGATCGACGCAATCCCGAGGATCGTGCCCTCGATGGCGCCCGCGATGGTCCCCGAATAGGTGACATCCTCGGCGACGTTCTGGCCGCGGTTGACGCCCGACAATACGAGATCCGGAGCGTCATCGAGAATGTGCCTGACCCCCATGATGACGCAATCGGTCGGCGTGCCCTTGACGGCGAAACGTCGCGGGCCGATCTCGCGCAGCCGCAGCGGATCGTTGAGCGACAACGAATGCGAGACCCCGGACTGATCGGATTCCGGCGCCACCACCCAGACATCGTCGGACAGAGCCCCGGCGATCTGCTCCAGCACCCCGAGGCCCGGCGCGTGAATGCCGTCATCATTGGTCAGCAGGATGCGCATTCAGGCCGCCCGCTCGATCCGAGTCGCTCCGCGCATGTAGGGCTTGAGCGCATCGGGGATCGCGATCGTCCCGTCATCCTGCTGATAGGTCTCCAGCACGGCGATCAGGGCGCGCCCCACCGCGACGCCCGACCCGTTGAGGGTGTGAACGTGGCGGACGGCGCGTCCTTCCTTGGCGCGGTAGCGCGCATCCATGCGCCGGGCCTGAAAATCGCCGCACACCGAGCAGCTGGAGATCTCCCGATAGGCCCCCTGCCCCGGCAGCCACACCTCGATGTCGTAGGTCTTCTGCGAGGCAAATCCCATGTCGCCGGTGGACAGGGTGACGACGCGGTAATGCAGGTCGAGCCGGCGCAACACTTCCTCGGCGCACGCCAGCATGCGCTCGTGCTCCTCCAGGCTCTGCTCCGGCGTCGTGATGGAGACGAGCTCGACCTTGGTGAACTGATGCTGGCGCAGCATGCCCCGGGTGTCCTTGCCGGCCGAGCCGGCCTCGGAACGGAAGCACGGGGTGCAGGCGGTGAACCGCAGCGGCAGCCGATCCTCGTCGAGGATCTGCTCGCGCACCAGGTTGGTGAGCGGCACCTCGGCGGTGGGGATCAGCCAGAACCCCTCGCGGGTGCAGAACATGTCCTCGGCCGATTTGGGAAGATTGCCGGTGCCGTAGGGCACCTGCTCCTTCACCAGCAGAGGCGGATCGACCTCCAGATAGCCGTGCTCCGCGGTATGCAAATCCAGCATGAACTGGGCGAGCGCGCGCTGCAACCGCGCCAAGCCGCCGCGGAGAACGACGAAGCGCGAGCCGGAGAGCCTTGCGGCGGTTTCGAAATCCATCAGGCCGAGCGCTTCGCCGAGCTCGAAGTGCTGCTTCGGGGCGAACGCGTAATCACGCTTGGCGCCGAAGTGATGATGCTCGACGTTGTCGCGCTCGTCGCGGCCGTCGGGAACTTCGGGGAGCGGCAGGTTGGGGATCGTGGCGAGCGCGGCCTCGAGCTCGGCGACGACGCGCTTCTCCTCCTCCTCGCCGTCGTGGATCGCGGTCTTCAGGCCGGCCATCTCTGCCATCAGGCCCTGCGCGCGCGCCTCATCCTTTTTCGCCTTGGCCTGGCCGATCTCCTTGGACGCGATGTTGCGCCGGGCCTGTGCCGCCTCGAGCCGGCCGATCGCCGCGCGGCGCCGCTCGTCGATCGCGATCAGCCGCGCCGCCAGCGGGGCCAGGCCGCGCCGGGCGAGCCCGCGATCGAACTCGTCGGGATGATCGCGAATCCATCGGATGTCGTGCATGGCGGAGCGTCCGCAAATTCGGCAGGCCGGGCGATCGTACAGAAGCTCGGCATCGCCGACCGCGATGCCTACTCGGCAGGCTTGGCCTGGGCCGACGCCGCGCCCGTCTTGGCTGCCGCCTTCTTCTCGACGATTCGCACCGACCAGATGGAGCCCTCGTAGAGAAGCAGAAGTGGCAACGCAAGGGACATCTGGCTGATGACGTCGGGCGGGGTGAGAACCGCCGCGATGATGAAGGCGACGACGATGAAGTAGCGGCGCTTGTCGCGCAACTGCTTCGACGTGATGAGACCGATGCGGCCCAGCAGGGTGAGGATCACCGGAAGCTGGAACGCCGCGCCGAAAGCCAGGATCAGCGTCATCATCAGCGACAGATATTCGCCCACCTTGGGGAGCAGCGCGATCTCCGCCTGATGCTCGCCGGCCGCCTGCTGCATGCCGGTCGAGAACCGCACCAGCGTCGGCATCACGAGAAAATAGACTACGGCGGCACCGAGGGTGAAGAACACGGGCGTCGCCACCAGGTAGGGCAGGAAAGCCTGGCGCTCGTTGCGATAGAGGCCGGGGGCGACGAACATGTAGATCTGGGTGGCGATCACCGGGAACGCCAGGAACGCCGCGCCGAACATCGCGAGCTTGAGCTGGGTGACGAAATATTCGAGCAGCGCCGTGTAGATGAACTTCGAATTTTCCGGGCCGGCAACCCAGATGAACGGCCACACCAGGATGTTGTAGATCTGCTTGGCGAAGACGAAGCACAGGATGAACATCAGGAAGAAGGCGACCAGCGCCTTGATCAGCCGTGAGCGCAGCTCGACGAGATGATCGATCAGCGGCGCCTTCGTCGCCTCGATTTCGTCCTCCTCGGCCGTCATGCGGGACGGTCTCTGGGTTCCGGCGCGTCCGCCGGCCGTGGCGTTTCCGCCACCCCGGCGAGATCCGGCTGCGCCGCCACGACATCCTGCGCGGTGACGGCGGCTTCGGGCTCGGGCGGCGACACGGCGACCTCGACCGGCGCATTCCCGGCGGGCTCGGCGGCGGCAGGCTTGTGCTCCGCCGCGGCGGTGGTCTGCGTTTGCGTGGGGCTGAGCGGATCGAAGCTCGAGGTCAGGCCGCGCGCGGCCTCGTGGATCTCGTCCACGTGCTTCTTCATGTCGGCCATCTCGGCCTCGCGCATCGCCTCCTGGAACTGTCCCTGGAACTCGGCGGCCATCCGCCGGACCTTGGCCATGTACTGCCCGACCGTGCGCAGCACCGCGGGCAGCTCCTTCGGCCCGATCGCGATGAGCGCGATGATGCCGATGACGACCAGCTTGCCGAAATCGAGGTCGAACATTCAGCGTCTCACTTCACGGCGTGCGGCCGGCAGACCGATCGGCTGCCGGCTCCCCTCTTCCACACCATTGCGAGGCTCCGCAACGCTTCCGCGATATCCGGACCGTCGACGGCCTGCTTCGCGTGGCGCGCGGATTGCGACCGTTGATGCTCCCCGCCGTGCCGACGAGGGTCGCGCCCTCAGCTCGCCTTGCGGGCCTCGGGCTGCGGCGTCACGGTGTCGGCCGACTGGTGGTCGATGGTCTTCGCCGGCTCGGCCTTGGCAGGCGATTGCGCGACCGACGGCTCGTCGTCCGACATCCCCTTCTTGAACGCCTTGATGCCTTGCGCCACGTCGCCCATCAGCTCGGAGATCTTGCCCCGGCCGAACAGGAGCAGGATGACGCCGATGACGATGATCCAGTGCCAGATGCTCAGCGAACCCATCGAACGACCCTCCGCGGCGTCACATCATGCTCGACCCGCCGCACTTCACTCGGAAATTAGGCTCGGCAGGCGGTAAAGACAAGGACTCGCCGCCCGCAATCGCGTCGCAGGCGGCGGCCGGCCCCCGCACCCAGGATCATCGCGTCGACCGCAGGGGCGGAAATGCGCGATTAACCACGATTGCAGCCGGCGCCGTTCCGCCCGTCCCCGATGGCAGCGCGAGGCCTGCGGCTGATCCCGGCCGAGGTTGCGGACGTGCGCGGCCCTGCGACGCGTGCGATTTTCAGTCGTCGGTCTCCTTGACCGCGTGCAGCGTGACCCCGAGATCGAGATCGCCGGGATCGAGCGGCTCCTCGTCCTCGCGCAGCGCCGGCTCGTCGGACGGCACCGGCACTGAGAATCCGGGCGGCAGGCGGCCGTCGAGCAGGCCGGTGCCCTTGAGCTCGTCGAGCCCCGGCAGGTCGCCGATCGACTGCACACCGAAATGCGCGAGAAACCCCTCGGTGGTGCCGAAGGTGATTGGACGACCCGGCGTCTTGCGGCGTCCGCGCGGCTTGATCCAGCCG
>JBEKZK010000039.1:0-13937 GCA_049509935.1 Xanthobacteraceae bacterium
ATGGTGCTGGCCGTGCCAGCCAGCGTGGCGGAGCCGGCCGTGACGGTCGATACGTACTCGGACCCGCTGGCGATGTCGATGGCGTGCAACAGATCGCCGACGGTCGCAGTCGTGGTCGAGGCGCTGGTACCGAGGTACACAATGGAATTGCCGCTGCCGTCCGTGACCACATTGCCGGTTTCGGTGCTGGTGCCGGATGCAAGCGAGGCGGCAGTCGGGGCCGCAGTCTGTACGAACGTGATGGTATGGCCGTTCACCGTCAAGTTGTCGCCGGCGAAAGAGCTCGTGGACAAGCCGCCTGAGGCTCCGGTGAGCAGCGTTGCGGTCGAGATGTAGGAGGTCGTGCCTGACGTCGAGACGATACCCGTCCCCGATGAGACCAATGTGCCAAGGGCCGCACCGAGTGTCGAGGTGCTGGTCGCCGGAGTCAGGCCGCCCGCCGTGCCATTGTAGTTCACGCTGGTGGTCGCGATCGCGTTCGAATAGGTGGTGGTGCCGTTCAGATTCGAGGATGTGGCGCCGCCGATCGTCGTCGAGTAGTTGGACTTGGTATCATAGCCGATCGGCGCCTGCAGTGCCTGGTTGGCGACCGACTGCGCGTTCTCGACCAGGTTCTGCAGCGTGGTGATGCCGGTGTTGGCGGCCTGCAGCACCTGCACGCCGTTGGAGATGCCGTCGAGCAGGTTGCTGATGTTGCTGGCGCGTTCGTTCAGACCCTGGGCGGTGAAGTAGCTGGTCGGATTGTCGAGCGCCGAGTTGACCAGGTTTCCTGTCGCCAGGTCGTTCTGAGTGGTGGCGAGCAGAGCGGCGGTGGATTGCAGCGACAGCAGGTTCTGCCTCACTGCAGCCGAGAGAACGACGTTCGACATGGTGGTCTATCCTTGGTTTCTATTCCACCGGCCTCCAATCCGGCCCGCGCGTTCTCAAAGAAAACAATATATGGTTAATATTGCATGAATTCGAGCCTTATCGACGGCCGGAAACCCGACGTAAGTACTTTATCGAATAAGGATATTCGGCCTGCCGTGAGGGAAGAACGGGGACCATGTACTTGACGAATCGTCGTAATACTTATCTCATAAGTTGCTATGGGCAACGACAAGGCCGCCAAATGCCGTCAATACAATAAGAAGGCGGCGGGGTTTTTGCCCCGCCGCCCTCACCTATCCGCCCATGAGCCGGGATGATCAGCGCAGGAGCTGAAGCACCGACTGCTGGTTCTGGTTGGCGAGCGCCAGCGCCGACACCGCGATCGACTGCCGGGTGGTCAGCGCCTGGCTCTGGGCCGCCAGCTCGTTGGGGTCGGCGATCGTCAGGTTCGAGGCGCCGGTCTGCAGCACGTTGATCAGGCCGGTGTTGAAGGCCTGACGATTCTGCACCACCGACAGGTTGGAACCGAGCGTCGACGCCAGCGACTCGAGGCTGTCCGAGGCCGCCGTCAGTGACGCCAGGACCTGGTTCGTCGAGTTGTTGTCGACGAAGTCCGTGCCCTGCGTCAGGTTCGCCAGACCGAGGCCATTGGCGTTGTCGGTGGTCCCGGCGATGTTGAGCGTCGACTTGCCGGTCTCGTCGAAGACGAGCTGAAGATTGTCGCCGTTCAGCAGGTTGATTCCGTTGTAGGAGGCGTCCTGCGCGGTCTTGTTGATCTGATCCAGGATGTTGTTGTACTGGACCACAAGGTTGGCACGGGTCGTCTGTGAAGACGGGTCCGCGATCGGAGCCGCGGGAGCGGTCCATGTCAGGCTGGCGTCGGCAAAAGCCGTGCCGCCGATCACGCCGCCTGCTGCCGCCCCGAGCGTCGAGGAGGCATAGGAATTGGCCGTCGAGATGGTCAGGTTTCCGGTGGTGTCGATCGACGCGCTCAGGTTGTCGGCCTGCAATTGCGCATTCAATTCGCTCAGCGACTTGACCGTTCCGTTGGTGCCGTCGCCGAAGGTTACCGTGGTGGCCGTGCCGCCGTCGAACGACGAGAACGTCAAGGTCTCGCCGCTGAGGGTGGCGCTGTTGCCCAGCAGGTTCGATGACGTCGCACCGCTGATCGTGGTCGAGTAATTGGACTTGGTCGAGTACCCGATCGGCGCCTGCAGCGCCTGATTGGCGATCGACTGTGCGTTCTGCACCAGGCTCTGCAGAGACGTGATGCCGGTGTTGGCGGCCTGGAGAACCTGCACGCCGTTGGAGATGCCGTCGAGCAGGTTGCTGATGTTGCTGGCGCGGGTGTTGAGGGCCTGGGCGGTGAAGTAGCTGGTCGGATCGTCGAGCGCCGAGTTGACCTTGTTGCCCGTCGCCAGGTCGTTCTGAGTGGTTGCGAGCAACTGAGCGGTCGACTGCAGCGAGAGGAGATTCTGTCTGACTGCCGCCGAGAGAACGATGTTCGATGACATTGGGGGGTCCTTCCTGGTGTTTCCCGATACCGGATTCCGTTCCGGCATGCGTAGAACTACCGAGGAGGCGCTAAGAAATGATTACGCTGCGTCATCAATTGACGCGACGTCGTGGTTAATGATTGGCAACTCGCGCCTGCTCCGCGCAGCCGGACAGGCGCCGGCCTGGGCTCGCCAGCCAGACGGGATGCTGCGGGGTTGACTCCGGGTGGCCGCTCAGGCGGCGCGATGCGCGACCGGGTCGCCCAACGCCAGAACCGCCTCGATCAGGGCGTCGATGTCGCGCTGCGCGGTGCGGTGATTGACGATCGCCGCCCGGATCGCCAGATGCCCGGCGATCGTGGTGGTCGACGGCGCCGCGATCCCCGATTCGTGCAGATCCGCAACGATCCGCGCATTGAGCTGATCGGCGTTCTCGCCGCGATGGCGGAAGCACACGATGTTCAGTTGCACCGGGGCCAGCAGCTCGAGCTGCGGCGTTGCCAGGATCCGCTGCTCCAGATGCCGCGCCAGCGCACAGGTCCGCGAGATGACGGCGCCGAGCGCGTCGGCGCCGTGGACCTTCAGCGTGAACCAGGTCTTGAGCGCGCGGAAGCCGCGGGAGAGATCCGGGCCGAAGTCGCAGGGCCAGGGCGACCCGGCCGCCAGACCGCGGGTCTCGCGCCGCAGATAGGAGGCCTGCGATGCGAACGTGGCGCGATGCAGCTCGCCGTCGCGAACCAGGATGAACCCCGAATCGTAGGGCACCTGCCCCCATTTGTGGAAATCGAGCGCAATCGAATCGGCGAGCTCGATGCCGACCAGACGCGGCGCCAGATCGGGCGCCAGCATCGCCAGCGCCCCGAAGGCGCCATCGACGTGAAACCACAGCTTTTCCCGCCGCGCGATGGCGGCCAGCCCGGTGAGGTCGTCGATCGCCCCGATATCAACCGTGCCGGCCGTGCCGACCACCAGGAACGGCGTGAGCCCAGCCCGCCGATCGACCGTGATCGCGGCATCGAGCGCAGCGAGGTCGATCCGATGGTGCTCGTCCGCAGGAATGATTCGCAGCGCCGCCCGGCCGAGACCGCACAGATCCATCGCCTGAGCGACACATCCGTGCGCCGCCGACGACGCGTAGGCGGTCAATCGCTCGCCCGCGGCGGCGAGCCCGGTGTTGCGCACATCCGCGCCGAGCGCCGCGGTGCGGGCCACCAGCACGCCGAGCAGGTTGGCCATCGAGGTGCCGGTGACGAACAGGCCGGTCGCGGTGTCGGGAAAGCCGAACAGGTCTCGCATCCAGCGTACGATCTGGCGTTCGACCTCGATCGGGATGTGGTCACGGCCTCCCAGATTGGCGTTGAGACCGGCCGCCAGCATCTCGGCCATCATGCCGGGCGCATTTCCTCCGCCGTGCACCCAGCCCATGAATCCGGGATGGCAGTTGCCGG
This sequence comes from Xanthobacteraceae bacterium, assembly GCA_049509935.1. GTDB lineage: Bacteria > Pseudomonadota > Alphaproteobacteria > Rhizobiales > Xanthobacteraceae > AP-16. Next base: position 3,815 of record JBEKZK010000039.1, read on the forward strand.
TCGCGAACGGCAGGATGAACTGCATGAACTCGTCGTGGACCGAGGACAGCGCGGACGGCGCCGACGGCATGCCGTCCTGGAACCGGGCGCGCACGGCATCCGGGATCGGCTGCCACACCGGCCGCTCGCGGATGTGCTCGAGATAGTCGAGCATGTCGTCGAGCATCCGGTGCCCTTGCGCCCGCATCTCGGCGAAGCTCGCCGGGTCCAGGCTCGCGTCCGACGAGACGATGGGATCCGTTGTCATGCGCGAGGGGTTTCATCAAATCGTTAACGAAACGAGTCCCGCGGCGACCGCAGCGGAACTCCTGTTTCGAGCCCACACCGGATTAGTGAACCGTTAACTCTGTTCGTGCAAGCCGATGACCGGGGGCCGAGGGGGCCGGCCGCGAAGTTTGCAGTGCAGCTCCCTTTCCTTCCCTCCCGCGGCCGCTGACCCGACCCGCGAGCCGAGAGTGAAAGCATCACGCAGCGGAGCGCCTCGGCATGAGCAGAAAACAGCGGCGAGCTTTACGGGCATCCGGCGCCGCAACCGCGACGCGGACCGAGAGCCCGCCGGGCGGACTGCACCAGATGCTGGAAGCCGCCGTTCGGCTCCTGGGCTCCGGGCAACTCGCCGAAGCCGAGGCCGCCTATCGGGCGATACTCGCCCGCGATCCGCAGCACGCGGAGAGCCTGTATCATCTCGGCATCATCGCCACCCAGCTCGGTCGCCACGACGTCGCGATCGAGCTGATCGGCAAGGCGCTCGCCTTGAACGATCGCAATCACGAAGCGCATCACGCCATCGGGCTGGCGCACCATCTTCGCGGCCACCAGGAGACGGGGCTCTTCCACTTCCATCGGGCGATCCAGCTCGAACCGAACTATGCCGACGCCCATGTGACTCTCGCCGCTTTGCACCAGCAACAGGGCGAGCTCGATGAGGCGGCCACATACTACCGGCAGGCATTGAGCCTTCGGCCGGACCATGCCGAGGCAAACTACAACTTCGGCGTCCTGCTCGAGGTGCAAGGGAAATGGGACGAGGCCACTGCCCGATATCGGCGGGTGCTGAGCGTCAAGCCCGACCATGCCCGAGCCCACCTGCATCTGTGCAACCTCACGGCGTCGCACGCCCTGCGCGAGCTCGATGCGGCTCCCGATGCGGCCGCCCATGTCCCCCCCATTGCCGAAACGAACGAGGCCGAGGAGATTCTCCTCCGGCGTAGCGGGGCTCTTCCTCCGCCCGCGGACTTCGACCAGCTCCGATCATTCACCATCCGGGCACTGTCCGGAGGCTGGGGCGATCCGTCGATCTTCAGGGCCTTGGGCGTCAAGCTCGTCCATCACACCGCCGGCACCGCCGACTGCATCGCCCGCGCACAAGCCGCCTGGCCGAACCGGCTGACGACCGCCGATCTGTTCGGACCGCACGGAATCACCGCCATCTGCAACGACGAGCTGCTTTGCACACTGCTCGAATCGACACAGCTCACCGACCTCGGGCTCGAGCGGTTCCTGACCGCGGTGCGGCGCGCCATGCTCGAGCTCGCCGCCGCGACCTTCCACAGCGGCAATGCGGAGGACCACGTCCTGCGCTTCCATTGCGCTCTGGCGAGCCAGTGCTTCATCAACGAATACGTCTACGATCTGTTCGACGATGAGCGCAACCTGGCCCAGCTGATGTGGGAGGCGCTGGCCGCCTCGCTCGCCTCCGGGGACCCGGTGCCTCCCGCGTGGCTGCCGGCGGTCGCGGCCTATTTCCCGCTGCATGGCATCCCGGCAGCGGATACGCTCCTCGGCCGGTCATGGCCCGACGCCGTCTCCGCGCTGCTCGACCTGCAGGTGCGGCAGCCCCTGGAGGAGAGGGCCATCGCACCCACCATCCCTCGGCTGACCGCCATCGACGACCACGTGTCGCTGCTGGTCCAGCAGCAGTACGAGCAGAATCCCTACCCGCGATGGACCAAGCTGTCCCCGGCGCCGGAGCCTCTCCAACCCGCTGCCTGGCTGCGCGGCACCTTTCCCTCGGTCACCTGTCCCGAGCTCGCCGGGCGAAGCAGCCTCGACATCCTGATCGCCGGCTGTGGCACCGGCCAGCACTCGATCCAGACGGCGCGGCGACTGGCGCAGACCCGGGTGCTCGCCGTCGACCTCAGCCTGACCAGCCTCTGCTACGCCCAGCGGCGGACCCGCGCCCTCGGTCTTTCCCACGTCGAGTACGCTCAGGCCGACATCCTCAAGCTGGGGTCGATCGGGCGGACCTTCGACATCATCGAGTCAGGCGGGGTTCTGCATCATCTCGAAGACCCGATGGCGGGATGGCGGGTGCTGCTGTCGCTGCTGCGTCCGGGAGGGCTGATGCTCCTCGGCTTCTACAGTGAATTGGCGCGGCGCCACATCGTCGCCGCCCGCGCCTTCATCGCCGAGCGGGGCTACGGCCGGACTGCCGACGACATCCGCCGCTGCCGCCAGGACCTGCTGGCCGCGGGCGACGAGGCCTGCCAGCCTCTCACCAAATTCAAGGATTTCTTCTCGATCAGCGACTGCCGCGACCTGTTGTTTCACGTCCAGGAGCACCGCCTGACGCTGCCGCAGATCAAGTCGTTTCTCGTGGAAAACCACCTGACGCTGGTCAGGTTCAACGTCGACGCCGAGGCCGGCAAGAAGTTCATGCTGCGGTTTCCGGCCGAGCCCGCCATGCGCGATATCGATGCCTGGCACGTGTTCGAGACGGAAAACCCCGACACCTTTGCCAACATGTACCAGTTCTGGGTACGCAAGGACGGACCGGCCCGAGCCGGAGCGCCAGCGTCCGAGCCGCGGACCGATTAACAAACCGTTAACCATGTTCATGCCAGCGTCTGGTGGAGAACCCCGCATCAACGCCACCGATCCATCCGGACGGCGGTTCACGGAGTCCATCATGACTGATCCGATTCGGCTCGTGATCGCCACGCCGTGCTTCGGCGGACAGGTCTCGACCCTCTACTTCTCGTCGATGCTCCATCTGCAGCGCCAGCTGCTGGCGATGCCCGACATCGAGCTCACGGTCCAGATCAGGGACGGAGACGCTCTCATCACGCGTGCCCGCGCCAATCTGGTCGGACTGTTCCTCGACGACCCGAAGGCGACGCATCTGCTGTTCGTGGACGCCGACATCGGCTTCGATCTGGAGCAGGTGGCGCGACTGATCAATTGCGGCGCCGATGTCTGTGCCGGCATCTACCCGATCAAGCGGATCAACTGGGACAAGGCGAAGGGCGTGATCGCGACCGGGAGGCCGCAGCCGCGATCCGCGGTGCTGGACTATGTCCTCGAGGTCGAGGATCCGGACCGCATCGTGGTGGTCAATGGATTTGCCCGGGTGCGCCACGCCGGGACCGGGTTCCTGATGATCCGCCGGCATGTCCTGGAAAAGATGTGCCGGCACTATGCGTCGCTGCGCTTCGAGCACGAGCATTCGATCGCGGACGCCGGCTCCGCCGGCCGCAGCCGGTTCGCCCTGTTCGAATGCATGATCGATGCCAGCAATGGCGTCTATCTCAGCGAGGATTTCAGCTTCTGCAAACGCTGGACGGACATCGGCGGCGAAATCTGGGCCGACCTGCAGAGCCGCCTCGATCACGTCGGCCCTGCGACCTTCCACGGCGATGTGGCGACCCAGTTCCACGCTCCGCCGACGGCAAGCGAGGCGGCGGCGTAGCGCAGCGAAGCCGGCCCGCGGGCTCGACCCGAGGTTGCGCGGCCACTTGTCGACGACATTGCACGGAGTGGAGACATGGAGAGACGGATGCGCCTGTCGATGACAGCGGTCTTCCTGGCGGCGATCCTGCCAACGGTGATGGCCGACGCCGCATCGGCGGCGCAAACATTCAAGGTGGAGCCGTCATCGCTGCGGGTCGGACAGACGATCATCGTCGACGACGGCACCTGCGCGCGAAATCAGGTCCGCCAGGTCACCGAGAACGGCCGCCCGACCCGTCAGGCCAAGTGCGTCGCCCGGAAGTAGGACGCCGGCCGTCAGCCGACCTCCTCGCGCGCCAGCCATGCCGCCTTGTCGAGCACCGAGAGCGCGCCGGCAATGACGTCGTCGGCGCCGCGGCCCGACACCGCGTCGTTGATGTTCCGCATGCTGACGCACAGGCGCAACGCGCTCACCTGCTTGCCGGCGCGCATGCCGAAGGCGACCGGTTGGCCGAGCTGGCAAGGCCGCACCGCCGACAGCTGCGTCGCATCGGGGAGGCCGCGGGTCGCACCGTCGCGGTCGTCGAGCCGTAGCATGTCATAGACCCGCATCGTCTCGTCACGACTGAGGAGCGCGCTGCGTCCCTGCGGCCGGTGACGGAGCAGCAGGAAGGGAAAGATGGTCGGAATGGTGTCCCACGCCCCGACGGCCGCCAGGGGCCGGCGAGCGAGGTCGGGCAGCGGCAGCTCCACGAACGCTGGATCGGTCGCCAGCCGTCGGCTGATCGCAGCCTGGAAACTTGCGAGAAAGGCCGTAACGGAACTCTCGGACAGTGAGCGGAACGCACGCAACTCCGTCAAAGCGGCCTCCCAGCGCAGCAGCAGGCCGTCGTTGGGAGCCTCCGGGAGCGCCTCGCGCGCGGCCCAGCCGGCCGGCCAGTCGGCGCGTACCGAGCAGGTATCGAGCGTCGACGTCCAGGGACGCGGCCGCAGCCGCGCGGCCGCCGGCGCGGGCACCAGCAACGCGCCCGAGAAGGCCGGACCGGCGACGAATTTCGATCCGGTCAAGGCCACCCAGATGTCATGCTCCAGGTAGGCGCGCAACGTCGCCGGCGCGAGCCTGAACTGGCAGGCATCGACCATGATCTCGATCGTCGGATGGCGATCCCGCAGGGCGAGCGCGCAGGCCGGGCTCGGCGCGATGAGCCCGGTTTTCGACACGTCGGTCACGATCAGCAGGACCGATCGCCCGGACCCCGCGGATGCGGTCACCAGCGCGGCGACATCGGCATCGACGCAGGCCTGCGGCCGCATGCCGCCGTCTACCCCGCGGACCGCGACGGTGGCGACCTCGGTGGCGCCGGGACCGGCGCCGTCACGCAAGGCGGCAGGAACGCCGCTCCCGGTCTCGGTCTCGGCGACCGTGATGGCGAGTGGGGGGACCATTCCGTCGGCGCCGACGAGAAGCGCCGCGAAGGCGTGAAGATCGGTCCCGGAGGCGCCGAGGATGACGTCGAGGCCGGCCAGATCGGACAGCCCGCACAGGTCGGTGAGCTCGAGCCGGATCCGCGCGACCTCGCGCGCATAGGTGACGGCGGCGGGCTCGCGGTGAGCGGCGCGCATCAGTCGCAGGCGCAGCCTATCCGCCGCCGCAAAGCCGGCCGGCGATACCGTCGAGGCGGTGGAGGATCCGTAGGCCAGGACCGCCGGTTCCGGGAGCGGCGCGCACCCATATCGGTTGAGGCCGGTCGCCGGGTCGCGGACGATGCGCCCGTCGCCGCCCGTGGTGAGCAGCTCGGCCGTCGACGCCAGGCTACTGGCAGCGGCGCTTGACGTCGCCGCGCCGTCGATCGAGCCCGCGAGCTGGTCCGCTTGATCGACCGCGACGGCCATGCCCAGAGCTCTTTCGTTCGCGGGCTTCCGGCAGGTCGCCGGAGCCGAGGTGGAGTTCAACCGAGCGTGGCCGGCAGATAGTTGAGCAGGCTGATCTGCGACAATTTCGCCGTTACCTGAAGGGAAGCCTGCAGGCTCGTCTGCAGCGAGAGGATTTCCGCCCCGACCTGGTCCTGGTTGATTCCTTGTATCGACTGCAGCATGTTGGTCAAGGTATTCTGCGTCTGCGCCTGCTGGGTCGAGGCCGTTTGCATCGTCGTCTGCGCCGCCGCCACGCCGGCTTCGATGTCGCTGATCGACTGGACACCCGCCGGCACGGCGAGTGCGGAGCCGACCCGCTGATTGAGCGCCGCATAGCTCGCGGCCGCATTGGGGTCGTTCTGCTGATAGGTCGTTGCCGCGAGCACGGCGACGTTCTGCACCAGCCAGCTGATGCCCTGCTGGTTGGCGCGCATGCCGTACGAGACCGAGAGCGACGGACCGATCTGCGCCGTGGCCGTCGACAGGGGCGAGGTCGGGCCGTTCTCGCCCGTGTACCAGGACACGGTGTTGGCGGCCGTTCCGGCGACGAGGGACGTCGCGGTGTCGAACGGCGGACCGGCGACCCGCAGCGGCGGGTCGGATGCGAAGAAATTGTTGCCCGCCTGCATCGCCGACGCCGCCGACAGCGCAGTCTTCGCCAGCGTGCCGACCGACGTCGTCAGCGCCGCCTTGAAGTTTGCCGCGGTCGCGGCCGGCGTGGCGCCGATGGTGAACTGACCGGTGCCCGGGGGCGACGTCGTGGTCGCCTGCAGGGACACTTGCTGGGTCGAGCCATCCGGCAGGTCGAGGGTGAGGTTGATGCTGTCGCCGTTGTTCGGCGGCGTGGCGCCGAACCCGACCGAAATTCCATCCAGCGAGCCGGTCGGTCCGGTAACGGTGGCGCCGGTGAGCGAGGAGCTGACGCTCGCGAGCTTGAAGCCGAAGGGCGAGCCCGCCACGTCCTCCGACACCGTCACGGTGCTGCCCGCCGGGGCGCTCGTCGACGTCAGGCCGAACAGCGACGGACTCACGGTCCCTCCGATGGCGATCGCATCCGTCGAGGCCGTCGCCGCCACCGTCAGATTGCCGTTGGCGTCGACCGACGCGGATGCGGTGCCGGCGAGGTCGGCGTTCAACGTGGTCTGCAGCTGCGCCAGCGTCGACACCTGGCCGACGCCGGCCCCGAACGTCACGGTCTGGGCCGGGTTGCCGCCGACCGTCACGGTCAGCGTCTGGCCGTAGATGCCGATCAGCGGATTCGCCGCCGGAGGCGCGAAGGTGGTATTGCCGCTGGCAAAGCCAAGTGCCGAGATGTCGGCGCCACCGCCGCTGTCGGACACCGTGACGGTGGACGTCGTGTTGTTGGATTGAACCTGCAGCCGGCCGCCCTGGACCGACACGGTGACATTGGCGGCGCCTGGGGGATCGCTGAGACTGGCGGCCAGGGTATCGACGGTATCTCCGGCCTGCACCGTGTAGTGGGTCTGGTGGGTGCCGTCGCTCACCGTGATGGTGTCCCCGGTCGCGACGCCGAGCGAGGACAGCGAGGTCGTTCCGGTGAGCGCGACGGTGCCGGTTCCGGTCGCGTCGGGCGACAGCGCGGCGCCGGCTCCGACGACGGCGGCGGTGGCGGTGGCGGTGGCCGGCGAGATCACGAGCCGGCCGAGGCCGTTGGCGCCGAGATCGGCCTGGTTGCGTTCCGCGATCACCTGCTCGAGCCCCGCCGCCGCGCCGTTGCCATCGAGGATGACGCCGGCGCTGGCGACGGCCGGCTGGGTGGTCGCGGTGCCTGAGAAGACGTAGCGGTCGCCGGCCGGCGTGTTGAGGACCGAGAGCATCTGACCGAGCTGGGTGGCGGCGGTCTGCTGGGTCGCGGTCTGCCCGCTGCCGTCGATGGCGAAGCTGGTCGGGTTGAAGGCCGCGGCCTGGACGCTGTTGGCGATGCTCGACAGCTGGCCGAGGCTGGTCTGCGCCAGGGCGAGGCGGGTGCCGACGATGGTGTTGGTCGTGGCATACGCGTTCAGGGCGGAAAGCTGCGCGTTCAGCCCGATCGTCACGCCGGCCTGGGAGCCCAGGCCGGAAAAGGTGGTGGCCGCTATCCCGCTCGTGAGCTCGCCCTGGAGCTGGGTGAGCTGATTGTCGATATTCACGGCCGACTGCACCGACGGCAGGATGTTGGAGCCTACTCCGGAGATCGATGTCATAGCGTCCTCACGACTGCAGCAAAGTGGTGAACATCTGCGAGACCGTTGATATGACCCGCGCGTTTGCCGAATAGGCGTTCTGCAACGTCAGCAGCCGCGCCATCTCGGTGTCGATATTGACCGCCGACGTGCTGTTGAAACGCTGCTGCAGCGCAGTCACGACCTGATCCTGGCCTTGCTGGAGGCCGGTCGCGTTGCTCGCCGCCTGGCCTTGTTGGGTGACCACCTGGCCCAGATAGGTCGACAGTGTGCCCTGGAACGGCGCCGCGCTCCCTCCGACCCCGGCCGAGGGCGAAAACGACAGCTGGGCATTGGTCAATTGATTGAGAATGAAGTTCGGCCGGGTGGCATCGCCCGTCTGCGTCGGCGGCGACGTCTGATAGGCCTGCACGTTGGCTGGATTGGCGACCAGCGCGCTGTTCACCGTGATCCGTCCGGCAAGGCCGGTGCTCTGCGGCCCACTCGCCGTGACCGCACCGGTGAACGGGGTTCCACCATCGGTGAAAACGGGCAAGGCCGCGCTGCCGGCGGTCAGCGAGGTGGCGGTCGTGGTGGCGGACAGCGAGTCCACCGAGCTCGAAATGTTGGCGTTGACGACCTGCAGGGTGGTTCCCGAAGGATTGGAGAACTGCAGCCCTTTCGAGCCGAGCGCGGCGTTGAGCTGCGCCACCACCGACCCTGTTCCGCCCGAGAAGTTGACCCCGATCGCCTGGCCCGGATAGTTCGCGGCGATCGCCGGCGACAGCGGCAGCGCGGCCGGGTCGTCGACCCGGACGATGGTGACCTGCTGCTGGGTATTGGTCGCGGTGTTGGTATAGGTCAGATTGACGGTGTTTCCCGGCAATACGCCGCCGACGTCCACCGCGAAGCCGGCCTGGCCGGCGCCCGACACCGCGGTCCCGCTCGTCGTCTGGTTGGACAGAGCGCTGGACATCTGCGCGGCGAACTGATCGACCTGGGTCTGCGCCTGAACGAGCGTCTGGTCGCGCATCTGCACATAGGCGGCGAGCTGGCCCGATCGGATCCCCCCGTTGGCGAGGAGATCGGTCTTGGCGCCGCTCGGATCCACCAGGGTGATCGTACCCAATGAGCTCTGCGCCGGATTGGCATTCAATTGCTGGCCGGGGGTGATCGATCCCGACGAGGCGAAGGTGAGCTGAGCAGCCTGGGAGCCGACCAGCTGATATCCCGAGCCGGTGAACACCGTCACCTGATTGTTGGCGCCGGAGCTGACGCGGATGTCCATCAGCTGCGACAGCTGCGTGATCGCCGCGTCGCGCTGATCCTCCAGCGTGGCCGCGGCCGCATCATTGTTGGGGTCCGACGACAGCTGCTGGTTGGCCTGCGCGATCTGCTGCATGGCCTGGTTGGCCTGCTGGACGCCGCTGGCGATGCCCTGGTCCGCCTGGGTGCGCAATCCCTGGATCGACGAGCTCATGCTGTTGAGCTGCTGCGCCATGGCCTGGGCGGCGCTGACCACGCCGGACTGCGCCGACGACGAGTCCGGACTCGCCGACAGCGCCTGAGCGGCCGTGGTGAAGCTGTTGAACACCGAATCGAAGGTCGACGTGGTGCCGGGCTGGCCATAGACCTGCTGAAGCTGCTGCTGGAAATTCGCCTGCAGGTCGGCGTAGGCGCCGCCCGAGGTCTCGGTCCACAGCTGCTGCTGCACGAACTGATCGAGCTGGCGATTGATCGCCTCGACCACAACGCCGTCGCCGGCGCCCCCCGAGCTCGTCGCGACCTGATCGACCTGCTGCTCGACGTAGCCCGGAGTCTGCGCGTTCGAGACATTGCCGGCGACGACGCCGAGGGCCGTCTGGGTGACGTTCAATCCCTGCAGAGCGGTGTTGAGTACCTGAGAGAGCCCCATCAGTCGTGCCCCTTCGTTCGACGCCGGATCGATCGCAGCGAGCTGCCGCTCACTGGATCATGCTGATCAGGGCCTGGACCATCTGGTCCGATGTCGTGATGACCTTGGTGTTCGCCGAATAGGCCTGCTGGGTCACGATCAGCTTGCTGAACTCGGTGGCGATATCCGCGTTGGAGGCTTCGGTGGCACTGCCGACGACGCTGCCCCCCGAGTTGTTGTACAAGGGGTTGCCCGATTCCGGCGTCGCCGCGTAGGCGCCGCCGTCGAGGGTCTGCAGGGAGTCCTGCCCGCTGAAGTTCGCCAGCGGAATTTCGGCGAGGTCGATGGTCCGCCCGTTCGAGAACGTGCCGTCGATGCGGCCCTGGCTGCTGACCGAAAGGGTCTGCAGGGTTCCTGCCGCCGAGCCGTTCTGGCTCAGCGCGTTGACGTTGACGTTGCCGCTGGTGTCGGCGAACTGGGTGAT
>JBEKZK010000390.1:0-5036 GCA_049509935.1 Xanthobacteraceae bacterium
GGATGGCCACACAGGCGGTGGAGTCCACCGGCCGGATGCCGGACATCCTCGCCTTCCAGGTGGATCTGTGGGCCGCGCCCGGCGCGTTCCCGAGAGATCTGCAGGAGGTCATGACCCGGATGAAGGAGATCCTGAATTCGAGCCGCACCAGCTACCGCACCCAAGGGTACCGGGAAATCAACCATGTGACCGCCACGCTCGCCCGCTTCTTCGACCAGGTTCCCGATGAGCTCAAGCAAAGCGAGGATGCCAAGTACCTGATGTCGCTGGCCAGACGACGGGTGCATCATCTGGTGAACCTGATCTATCGGCCGAAGACACCCGAAAGCGCCTCCAAGGAGGACGAATTCTCCCGCCGGTCCATGGAGGACCGGTGGCTGGCCGGCTATCACGATACCGTGCACGCGCTGCGCCATCCCGAGGTGCTGGAGCGGAAAGCAGGCTGCGACGCCGGCATCTTCGTGTTCGATTTCGCCAAGGATGAGAGCTGAGACCGGGTTTCCATGAGCCCTTTGCTGACCTCTCTGATGGCGTTCGCGATCATCTTCGCGGGCTCCTTTGTCGGCATGTTCATTCGCAACAGCGTGCCCGAGCATCATCTGAGCGCGGATACCAAGGACATCGTGAGGCTGGGCACCGGGTTGATCGGGACGATCGCGGGTCTCGTCCTCGGATTGCTGATCTCGGCGGCGAACGGCACGTATGACACCCAGAGTGCTCAGGTCAAGCAGGTCATCGCCGGCATCGTGCTTCTGGACCGCACCCTCGAGCTGTACGGGCCGGAGGCCGATTCCGCTCGCAAGCTCCTTCGCCAGAGCGTCGGCATTTTGGCCGATCGGATCTGGCGTGAGAACAGCTCCGACTCCGCGAAGGCGGCGCCGTTCGTGGAGAGCGCGTCGGCCGAATCACTGTACGATGAGATTTTGAGAATGAAGCCGGGGACTGAGGCCCAGCGCCTGCTTCAGGCCAAGGCGCTGGACGCGACGACGGATCTGGCGAAAGCGCGCCTGCTGCTGTTCGCCAGGGCAGGCCGGTCGATCCCCGTGCCCTTCCTCGTGGTGCTGATCTCCTGGCTCACCATCATCTTCGCGAGCTTCAGCCTGTTCGCAGAGCACAACGCAACCTCGATTGCGGCACTTTGCATCTTTGCCCTGTCGGCATCGGCCGCGCTCTTCCTGATCCTCGAGCTCAGCCAGCCGTTCACCGGCCTGATGATGATTTCCGAGGAGCCGCTCCGCGGCGCGCTGGCGCCGCTGGGCTCGTAGCGCGGAACGGCGCCGGGGCAGGCGAGCGCGGGTCGGAATGGTCACCGCGGTAAGCTTCGCCTTAGCCGAAGCCGCTGTCATCCGCACCCATCGGCGAAGCGCCGGTCGCTCAAGGTCGAGGCAGACCTCGCCCTCGATCGACGGCGGCTGCGGCGCGATCGTTCGTCCCGATCCGCCGAACACGGCATTGGCGCCGACGCCAACACCGACCGTACCGCTACCACATCATTGTCCATCCGTTTTCCCCGTCCGGCGCCGCAGGTCCTGGACGATGCTCGCAAGATCACGATCGTCCGGCGCAATGCGGGCGAGCTGCTCGGCGTATGCGAGCGCAGCGCCGACATCTCCGGCATCGCGGCTGAAGGTGATCAGCGCCTGCAATGTGTCGCGATTGTCCGGATGCCGCGCCAGGCTCTGCTTGAGCACCGTCATGGCGTCGTCCACCCGGCCGGCCGAGTGCAGGGCGACCGCATGGACGTAGGCATAGCGTGCGCGGTTGGGCTCGAGCTCGGCCGCGCGACTGAGCTCGGTCAGTGCCGCATCGGGCTGCTTCAGTCTGGTCAGCGTGAGGCCGAGCGCATGATGCAGGCCGCCGTCCTGCGGCGATGCCGCTATCGCGGCGCGCAGCGCCGCGTCGCCGTCGGCGTCTCGGCCGAGCCGCCGATAAAGGTCGGCGAGGTTGATCGCCGCCGCCGCATATTGCGGACTGAGGCGCAGCGCGGCCTTGTATTCGGCCTCGGCGTCGGCGCTGAGCCCGCGGCGGACGAGAAGATTGCCCAGCGTGGTGCGGCCCTCCGGCCGATCGGCGTTGAGCCGCTGGGCGGCGACGAGCTCGGCCGCCGCGCGCTCGAAGGATGCGCGGTCGGCCGGCGGCTGGCTCGGCGTCGGAACCGCGGCCAGCAGAGCCGCGGCCCTGATGCGGACGCCACGCACCGGGTCGGACAGCAGCGGTGCCACCAGCGGCCAGACGTGCACGGCGGGCACGTTCTCCAGCATGTCGAGGGCGCCGATCCGCACCATCGGGTCCGGATCGGCGAGCGCCGTCCGCGGCAGGCCGATGTTCGCGGGCGAGACGCGCGAGGCGAGCTCGGTCAGCGCGCTGGCGCGCGCCACGGCCGGAACATGACCGTTGGACGCGGCGGCGGCAAGCAGCGTGGCGGCATCCGCCTGATCGTTCCAGGCGGCATGGAACGCCTCGGCGTAGGTCTGGAAGCCCTTGCGGTTTTGTCCGAACCAGACCTCGACGGCGGCTGCGGCCCATTGCGCCGGCTTGTCGGCGTGGCAATCGTTGCAGGCATTGGGCGTGCCAAGCGCGACCGAAAGATCAGGCCGCGGCACGCGGAAGGCGTGATCGTGGCGCCGGTCGACCACCATGTAGGTGCGGGCCGGCATGTGGCACGACGCGCACGCCAGCGCCGGGCTTACTCCCGCGTGGTGATGATGGGTCAAGCTCGCATACTTGTCCTGCGCGTGACATTGCAGGCAGACGCCGTCGGCGGACGCGCGCAGCCTGGCGCCGTGCGGCTCGTGGCAGTCGCTGCAGTTGACGCCGGCCGCGAACATCCGGCTCTGCTTGAACGGCACATAGTTGTAGGGCTCTTCGACGTCGCGGATCTCTCCGCCCGCATGGTAGACGTCACGCGTGATGGGCGAGACCATGTGGGTGTCGGAGAGCCAGCGGCCGGGAACCCAATCCTCGGAAATCTGGCCGCGCCGTGCATGGCACAGGCCGCAGGTCTCGACCTCCTTGCGCAGCGTCGCCGGCGCGATGCGTCGCACGGCATTTCCGGTCCGCGGATCGATCGGCCAGGTGATGTCCTGCCGTTCGTCGAAGCGCACCCGCAGTCCCTGGGTCGGATCGACCGGCCGACCGAACGGCCACCAGCTCTGTTGTCCGCGCGCCCAGCCGACGTGACGCGAGCCCTGGCCGTGACAGGTCTCACAGCCGACGCTGATCTCCGACCAGGTGGTGGCGAAGGTGTCGTTCGCCGCATCGTAGTTCTTGCGCACCCCGGTCGAGTGGCACTCCGCGCACATGAAGTTCCAGTTCTGGTTCAGCTTGGTCCAGTGCAGATAGTCGTCGTGGCGGATCTCCTCGTTCGGATAGATATGGAACCAGCGCTGGCCGCCTTTGTCCTTCGGCCTGCTGTCCCAGGCGAGCGGCAGCGCCTGCAGCCGGCCGTCGGGGAACTCGACCAGATACTGCTGCAGCGGATCGACGCCGAACGTGTACTTGATCTCGAATATCGCGAGCTTGCCGTCGGCCCCGTCGGTCTCGACCAGGAATTTTCCGTCCTTGCGGAAGAACCGCGAGCTCACGCCGTAATACGCGAACGTCGCATCCTTGAAGTCGCCCAGCACCGACGTCTCGGTCGCGTGATCCATCGCGCGCTTGTGCTGTGAGCCGCGCCACAGCTCCGCTTCGGTCCGGTGGCATCCGGCGCAGGTGTCGCTGCCGACGAATGTCGCCGCCGCGGACGAATCGCCACGGTTGGCATCGGAGAGCGCGGCAATCGGACCGCCCGTCAGCAACCGCAGCGACAGCCCGATGACGACCATCGCGGCGACGACCGAAGCCGCGATCAGGAGCTTCGGCTTCCACCTGGGGCCGACCCCGGCATCGACGCGCGACGCATCCGGCGGGGCAGAAGTCTGCATGCCGCCGGCGGGTGCGCCGTTTCGTCCCCCGAGGCTGCGGGACTTCGGGTTTTTGTCTGCCAATGCCGTCGTTCCTCCGCCTTGCCACTGTCAGAACTTGATCGGCGAAGCTCTGTTGATCGACGACTTGGCACGGATCTGGTTCTTCGCACCGCCGCCGAGGAATCGCATGAACGGCTCCTCGCCAAACGGCCGCTCCCACGGGAGCACGGTAACGATAGCCCGGATCGGTTGAAATGCGAAGCGTCAATAATCCTGCTGGAGCGGCCTCGAGGCGCCTCGCCAGCGCCAAGGGCTCACCCCCCGATGGCGGCGAGCACCGCGTCGCCCTATCAGAAGCGCGTCAGGTTGCCGGCCGGCGGGTTCGGATACTTCGTCAGCGTTTGCTTGTACATTGGGCTTGTCTCAGCTCGCCGCCTTGAGCACGATCTCGCGAACGTGCCCAGACACATCGTCATGGGCGATGTCGAGCCGCCGGACATGCAATGCATGCAGCGTGGACCGATGACCCGTCGATACGATCGTCGTCTGCGGCAGCCGCGCGTGTAGCAGCCGGTACATCGCGGCTTCGGCCGCCTCGTCGAGGGAGGCGGTCGCCTCGTCGAGGAACAGGAAGTCGGGCGGGCGCAAGATGGCCCGGGCGATCGCCAGGCGCTGCTGCTCGCCGAGCGACAGCGTGCGCCCCCAGTGCCCCGACTCGTCGAGCCGCGATGCGAGCTTCGGCTGGCCGACGGCAACGAGCGCGTCGGTCAGCTGCTCGGTGCTGAAAGCCTCGACGTCGGCCGGATAAGCGACCGCCGCCGCAAGCGAGCCAATCGGCAAATAGGGCCGTTGGGGCAACACCATGACCGTTGCCCCGTCCGACACCGTGACGGTGCCGGAGCCGAACGGCCAGATGCCGCCGATCGCCCGGAACAGCGTCGATTTGCCGGTGCCGGACGGCCCCGTGATCAGGACGTGCTCGCCATGCTGGAGCTCGACCCGGGGAACGCAGATGAGCGGCGCACCATCTGGCAGCCGCACGTCGAGGTTCTCGATCCGCAGCCTCGGCCCGTCGCCCTTTGCCACGAGGGTGCCGCCGTGCTGCGCGATCGTCTTTTCACCGACGGAAGA
>JBEKZK010000391.1:0-5036 GCA_049509935.1 Xanthobacteraceae bacterium
GCCCGCGGCCTGCGCGACGACGACGGCAAAGAAGTGGGCCTCACGACGTCGGAATTCCTGCTGCTGAAGGCGTTCGCCGACCATCCGCGGCGCGTGCTCTCGCGCGAGCGCCTGCTCGACCTCGCCAATGCCCGCGACGCCGAGGCATTCGATCGGGCGATCGACGTGCGGATCACCCGGATCCGCCGCAAGATCGAGCCCGATCCGGCCCGTCCGACCATCATCCGCACCATGCGGGGCGCCGGCTACCTGTTCGCGCCGGACGGCAGCGAGCTGTGAGCGCGAAATCCGCAATGGGCAGGAAATTCGACCGCAGCGAATTGCTAATTGAAGGCAATTCGCATTGCCGACCCGGCCAAAGGTCGACAGGAAACGGCAGATATCCTGAATTTGGCCAAGCTGCTCGATCTGAAAACTCCAGAGGAAGCGTTGACAATTCTGGCCAAATATTTTCCCAAATCGGCCGCGGATGTCGAAAAGCAAAGGTTTTTGCTGAAGTACATCTGGAACCAGGAGGCTCATGATGCGCCCAGCTACTCTGGCAGAGGTGGCTGACCGCTCGAGGCGTGGTGAGGAGATCGAAAGAACCGTCGCCGAGTGTCTCGACGAATTCTATTCAGCCGGCGACAGCGACAGCGCCTACCAGATGCTCGTCGAAGAGCCCCCTGAGACCGATGACGTGAAGCTAGATGCTCTCTTGGCGGCCGTCGCCGAGTATCTGGCACTACAGTATTCCCGGAACAGAGCGCCAAAATGGGTGTTTCACCCGAAGCGAATTCTGAAGGAGCCGCTTTTCACGACGTCCTCGAATGCACCCGCAATGAAGGAATGGCTTGTTCACAGCAGTCCGGCGGAGTTCAAGAGTCACAACATATTTACCGAATCCCGCCCCCTTCGCCGAAAATTGTCGGGCCGGGTGCCCTGGATGTCGGCGGGCCGCCGCTGACGCCGACATCGGCGAAATATCACGAGATCGGAAGCCCCGATCGCGATCTCGGCATCGAGGATGCGCTCCGGCGCCGATAGCTGCTCGACATCTGAGCGATCAGCTTCCCGGCACCCACGGCTGGTAGTCGCCGGTGGCGTGTGGGCGCTTGCCTTCGGCAAGCGTCGACCCGCTGGGACGAATGGCATCGGGCGTGCCGGTCGGGTTCGGCTGGTGCGGCCGCTCCCATGGGTGCGGGACCACGGTCTCCTCGGTCGGTGGCACGTCTACGGTATGGTGCAGCCAGCCATGCCAGCTCGGCGGCACCTTGGTCGCCTCCGCATACCCCTCATACACCACCCAGCGGCGCTCGAAGCCGAGCGCCGGATCGATCTTTCCGCCGCGGGTCCGGAAATAGCGATTACCGGCCTCGTCGTCGCCGACGTGCTCGCCGTACAGCCAGGTCCACAGCTGCGTGCCGTAGGTCTGGCCGTTCCACCAGGTGAAGATGCGGGTCAATGCGCCCATGGGTAGCCCCGTGCGGAGACACGTGCGGGTATTTGCCAGCTTGGGGCCGTGATGTCCACGATACCGTGGGGCGGACGACGCCTACAGCGCTTCCCGGTCATAGTGAACAACTCGTTGCGGCGCCTCGACCCGGGAAGCGCTGTAGAATCCCTTGCTGCGCATGTCCTCGATCGGCGAACCGGGTCCACTTCGCCGGGACATGCTGTAGCGTCATTTTCCTGCTGTCGGGCGCATCGATGCCGACTTATGATGCAGCCACGTCCGGGGGATGGAGATGATTCTTGCCGCGTTGATCGGGCTGTCGCTGGTGACCGCGGTGTCGGTCGACGACGCGCCGCTCGCGCCGGGCAGCGGGCTTGCGCACGCGCCGGCGACCACGTCGGCGCAGCAGAAGAGCGCGACGTTGCGCCGACTGATCAGATCGGCGACCGACTGCGTGGTTCGCGCCGTGGCGGCTGATCCGCGCTTCCAGGTCTCGATCTCGGTCGGGGACGTCAGCACGCTGATCGTCGAATCGGTCGAATCCTGCGCCGATCCCATGCGGGCGATGATCGACGCGCACGATCGATTGTACGGCGAAGGCAGCGGCGAAGCTTTTTTCATGGGCCCCTACCTCGACGTGCTGCCGGCGACCGTGGCCAAGTGGGCGCGCGAAAATCGTCTGTGAGGGTGCCGACGGGGGTCGATGGCGGCCGGCGATCACGACCGCATCCGCCGGAACCGGATACGCTCCCCAGGGGTTGTGGACTGCGCGACGCCGTTGTCCGCGTCGGGTCGCGATCTGGAGGGAGCACATGCAATATCGCGTCTATAGTGGGCCCCGCGGCACCGAAGCGGTTTCGGCGCTGGACCGTGATCGCCTGCTGTACAAGGAATACCCCACGCTGGACGAGGCGTTCGGCTGGGCACGTCACGTCGAGGATCGTGGAGGTGTCGTGATGCTGATCGAAGGCGACGACGGCACGAGGTTGTCGAAACTGGATGTCGCCAACGCGCTGCGCCACGGCGACGCCGACCAGCGGGTGGCGCGGGCTCGATAGCACGGCCCGGCGACATTCGGCCGAGTCGCTCCCGTCCGTTCGGGGCGGCAATTGTCGGGGACCGAAGCAGGCCGCATGCCGGGACGGATCGAGGACTACGCACTGATCGGCGACTGCGAGAGCGCCGCCCTGGTCGGCCGTGACGGCTCGATCGACTGGCTGTGCTGGCCGCGGTTCGATTCGGACGCATGCTTTGCGGCGCTGCTCGGCACGCCCGACCACGGGCGCTGGCTGATCGCTCCGCGCGACGAGACCGCCCGCGTGACGCGGCGCTATCGCGGCAACACCCTCATTCTCGAGACCCGGTTCGAGACCGCGGACGGCGCCGCCACGGTCGTCGACTTCATGCCGCCACGCGGCAGCCACAGCAACGTCGTGCGCCTGGTGATCGGCGAGCGCGGCAGCATCGCCATGCGGGTCGAAATCATCGTGCGGTTCGGCTACGGCGCCGTGGTGCCCTGGGTGAGTCGCCTGGAGGATGGGACCGGGCGCGCCGTGGCCGGCCCCGACATGGTGGTGCTGCGCACTCCGATCGAGTTGCACGGCGAGAGCCTTACGACGGTCGGCGAGTTCGTCGTCGCGGCGGGAGACGAGATTCCCTTCGTCCTGACCTATTCGCCCTCGCACCTGCCCGTGCCGAGCCCGCTGCAGCTGCCATCGGCGCTCGCCGCGACCGAGGCATTCTGGAACGAATGGTCCTCCTTGGCGAAGAGCTGCGCGCCATGGTCCGACATCGCCATCCGGTCGCTGATCACGCTCAAGGCGCTCACCTATGCGCCGACCGGCGGGCTGGTCGCGGCGCCGACCACCTCGCTGCCGGAGCAGCTCGGCGGCCCGCGCAACTGGGACTATCGGTTCTGCTGGCTGCGCGATGCCACGCGCATGCTGCTCGCCCTGATGAATGCCGGCTATCACGAGGAGGCGTGCGCCTGGCGCGACTGGCTCGACCGCGCCGTCGCCGGCAGCCCCGAGCAGCTCCAGATCATGTATGGCATCGGCGGCGAGCGGCGGCTGACCGAGTGGGAGGTGCCCTGGCTCCCGGGCTACGAGGACGCCCGGCCGGTACGGATCGGCAACGACGCGTATCGCCAGCTGCAGCTCGACGTCTTCGGCGAGGTGATGGATGCCCTGCACCAGGCGCGCTGCGGCGGGCTGGCGGCGGGCGATGAAAGCTGGGCGGTTCAGCGCGCGGTGCTCGATCATTTGGAGGCGATCTGGCGCGAGCCCGACGAAGGCATCTGGGAGGTCCGTAGCGGCCCCCGCCATTTCACCTACTCCAAGGTGATGGCGTGGGTCGCCTTCGACCGCGCCATCCGCAGCGCCGAGTCGTTCGGCCTCGATGGCCCGCTCGACCGCTGGCGCCGGGTGCGCGCCGAGATCCATGAGGAGGTATGCCGCCGCGGCTTCGACGAGCGTCTCGACAGCTTCGTGCAGAGCTACGGCTCCGCCGAGCTCGACGCCAGCCTGCTGCTGATTCCGGCGGTTGGGTTCCTGCCCGCCGAGGATCCCCGCGTCCGCGGGACGATCGCGGCGATCGAACGCCGCCTGGTGGTCGACGGCTTCGTGCTGCGCTACGACAGCGGCACCGCGCAGGACGGCTTTCCGCCCGGCGAAGGAGCTTTCCTCGCCTGCAGCTTCTGGCTCGCCGACGCCTACGCCATGATCGGCCGATGGGACGACGCGCGCGCGCTGTTCGAGCGGCTGATCGCGCTCTGCAACGATGTCGGACTGTTGAGCGAGGAATACGACGTTTCGGCGCGACGCCTGGTCGGCAACTTTCCGCAGGCCTTCTCGCACGTCGCCCTGGTCAACACTGCGCTGCTTCTGGCCCACACCGCAAAGCCTGGCGGAAACCAGGTGAGCCCGCCGACGATCATTGAGCGGGCTCCCACCGAGGAGCCTCAGGCGGACTGACGCGGGGCATCCCGAACGGTCAGGAGTCAGCGCCTGTTCGACCTTCGGCGCCGGCGCGGCGTCGGCCTCGGCCGGCGGACTGTCCTTCGGCCGGCGCAGATCCGGCCGACCGCGTCCGCTCTTCGGTCAGCCGCGCCAGTAAGTGTCCTCCCAGCTGCGCGACAATCGCATGGCGGTCAGGATGAGTCCGGCCATCGAATAGGTCTGCGGGAAATTCCCCCACAGCGCGCCGGTCTGCGGATCGACGTCCTCCGAGAGAAGCCCGTAGCGATTGCGATGTTGCAGCGCGTCCTGGAACAGGTCCATCGCCTCCCCGCGGCGGCCGATCGACCACCAGGCATCGATCAGCCAGAACCGGCAGATCAGGAATGCCGTCACCGGCAGGCCGAAATCGTCGGCGCCGGCATAGCGCATCACGTGCTTGTCGCGCACCAGCTCGCGCTCCATCGCCTCGACGGTGCTGATGAAGCGCGGGTCCTCGGGCTCGAGCACGCCGAGATCGGGCAGCAGCAGCACGCTGGCGTCGAGGTCGTCCGAGCCGAACGCCGCGGTGAACGCCTGGCGCTTCGGGTTCCACGCGCGTTCCAGCAAGGTGTCGCGCATCGGACCGGCAATCGAGCTCCAGTACG
>JBEKZK010000392.1:0-5029 GCA_049509935.1 Xanthobacteraceae bacterium
CCTCGGTGCATTCGAGCTCGCCGTCGGCATCCGCGTAGCGGCGGCGATGGCCCTTCCAGCAGCATCTGGTCGGCGGCCGGCATTGCGGCGACCAGTTCCACAGCAGACACGGCTCCGGCCGGCTGAGAAACCGCGTGTACACGACCTGCCATTTGCGGTTGCGGAAGGCCGCAAGCAGCGCGCGGTGCGCCGCGATGGTGTCGCGGGCATCGGGCACCTCGAGGGGAGCGCCGCGGCGAACGAAGTCGTTCTGCATGTCGACGATGACCAGCGCCACGCGCTCCAGCCGGTCGGGCTCCATTCACGATCTCCCCGCTGGTGACCCACGCCGCAAACGCGGCGAGCACTCTTTGACGTTACATCGTCACGCCAGCCAGCGCTCCAGGTTTTCGCGCACGAAGGCATCGTCGCCGAGCTGCGGATAGGCGGCGCAGACCCGGTCGATCTCCTGCATCTGCCCGGGGCCGAGCGACTCGTCGGGGTCGAGGCACCAGATGCCCTGCAGCAGGCCCTGCCGCCGCAGCACTTCGTGACAGCCGGCAATGACGCCGTGGAAATCGTTGGCGACGTCGAAGATCGCGCCGTTGCAATCGGTGACTGCGGAATCGAGGGCGAGCAGATCGGCCGGCACCTGCCCGGCGGCGACTGCGGCGTGAATGCGGGCGAGCAGCTCGACGGCCCGCCGCACCCAGACGCTCCAGTGGCCGAGCAGGCCGCCGCGGATGCGCAGCGTGATCGCCCGGCCATCGACCACGACGGTGAACGGCGTCAGCAGATCCGGAATGATGTGATCGTCGTTGCCGGTGTAGAGCGTCACCCGGTCGGCAGCGCCGGCCTCGGCGACGCCGCGGATGACGTCGAGGGTGCGGTAACGGTTGAACGGCGCAATCTTGATCGCCACGACGTTGTCGATTGCGGCGAACCGGCGCCAGAACGAGGCCGGCAGCACGATGCCGCCGACGGCGGGCTGCAGATAGAATCCGACCAGCGGAAGCTCGCGGGCGACCGCTCCGGCATGGGCGATCAATTCGTCCTCGGATGCGCCCTTCATGGCGGCGAGCGACAGCAGCCCGGCGTGATAGCCGAGCCCGCGCGCCACCTGCGCCTCGCCGATCGCTGCAGCGGTTCGCCCCGCGAGGCCGGCGATCATCAGCGGCGAGGACGTCGTCCACTCCGCCGCGGACCGCATCGCGAGCTCGAGGACCGGGGAATAGAGCCCGACATCGCGGATGGCGAACTGCGTGGTGTGGACGCCGACCGCGAGCCCGCCGGCGCCGGCATCGAGGTAGTAGCGGGTGAGCGCACGCTGGCGGCGCCGATCGAGCTTGCGTTCGGCGTCGAGCGCCAGCGGATGCGCCGGGATCACGACCCCGCGGCGCAGCGCCGCGAGCACCTGCGGGGGCCAATCCGTCCAGTGCAATCCCATGCGTCGCCCGTTAGGCAAACCGGTCGGCTGCAATTTGCCATGCGCCGCCGGCCTGTCAAAGCACGGCGGAGCCGCCGGACAGACGCGGCGAGGTCGGGATCAGCGTCAGCCCGACGGTGGAGGCAATGACGCGTCAGCCAAACTCGGGGCCGGCGACCGCGAAGGTGCGAGCGACGTCATCGAAGCTCGCGTGGCGGCGATGAAGCATGCGGGTGAACGGGCGCTGCGGGGCAAAGCCGACGGACCCGAGCCACGCCGCGATGCCGGATTTGACGTCGGCGAGGTCGATGCAGACCGGGCCGGCGGTCGCCGCCAGCGCGCGCGACACCAGCGTCCGGGCGATGGCGTCATCGTCGGCGATCAGCGGGCCGAGCGCCCTTGCCGAACGGCCATCGCGTGCGAGCACGAAGCCAGCGATCTCGCCTTGCCGCCGGGCGCACAGCGCGGCGGTGGACGGCCGGCCGCGCAGCGCCGACAGCACGGCCCCGCGGTCGGCGCCGAACACCTGCGCGTCGTAGCGCAGCAGCGCCGGCCAGACCGCATCGCCGACCGGCTCGATCGCGAGCCCATCGGCCATCATCGGCTGATCCGATTGCGGCGCACGCCGCGCCCAGCGATGGAACCCCCAGGCGTCGTGGAATCCGAGGGCGCGATAGATCGGCCGGCCATCGGCCGTGGCGTCGAGCACCGGCACGAGATTTATTTCCACCAGATCGTCCAGGCATCGGCCGAGCAGCCGCGTCGCGAGCCCGCGGCGGCGCTGATCGCCGGCCACCAGCACCATGCTGATCCAGGCGAAGCGGTCGCCATACGGCAGCGTCGCGGCGGTGGCGACCAGCTGGCCGGCCGGCCCGCGCATCGCGTAGACGGTGCCGAGATTTTGGAAGATCCGCCAGTCGGCGGCGACCTGGTTCCAGCCCGCCTCGGCAACCAGCGCCTGCGCGCCGTCGAGTTCGTCGTCGCGAAGCCGCGAGACGGCAAAAGCCGGATCAGAAGGCGCCGTCGCGCCGGTCATATCTGGTGTCCTTGCCGAGGCTCGGCAGTCCGCGCGCGACCCAGTCGGCGGTCCACTCGATCAGGCGCGCCAGCGGCACCTGCGGATAGCCGAACAGCCGCGCCGCCTGCGCCGTATTGACCAGCCAGGCGTCGGGCGATTCGCTGCCGGCGAACACCGGCGCCCGGCCGAAGCGGCGGCCGAATTCCTCCGCCAGCCAGCGGATGCTGATGGTCTCCGGGCCGCTGACATTGATCGGGCTCGACGGCACCGTGCAATGGCGCAACGCGCGCAGCGCGATGGCGTTGGCATCGCCCTGCCAGATCACGTTGACGTGGCCCATCGCGAGATCGACGGCCTCGCCCGCTAGCACGCGGCGCGCCACGTCGTGCAGCACGCCGTAGCGCATGTCGATCGCGTAGTTGAGGCGGATGATGCGGCCGGGCGTCCGCCGCACCCTCGAGAAATACTGGAACATCGCCTCGCGGGCGACGCAGGAGTTGGCGTAGGCGCCGGGCGGCGGCGTCGGCGCGGCGTGCTCGGTGGCGCCGCCGCCACGGACGTCGACATAGGGGTACACGCAGCCGGTCGAGTAGGCGACGATGCGGGACGCCGCAAACGCCTCGGCGACCAGCGCCGGGACGTGCGCGTTCATCGCCCAGGTGAGGTCGAGATCGCCGGACGCACCGAATTTCCGCCCCGCCATGAACACCACGTTGGGCGACTTCGGCAGCGCCTCGACCTGGCCGCGGTCGAGCAGATCGGCCTCGATGCAGTCGATGCCCCAGGCGCCGAGCCTGTCGCGCAGGCCCTTGTCGCTGAAGCGCGCGACACCGATCACGGTCTTGTCCGGCGCCGCCCGCCTGGCGAGCCGCGCCAGGGTCGGGCCGATCTTGCCGCCGACCCCGAGAATGATCAGATCGCCCGGAACCGCCGCAAGGTCGGCGATGACCCCGGCTCCCGGCGCCGTCATCACATCCTCGAGGTGCTCGACGTCACGGAAGGCGTCGGGGAGGACGGGCTCGGTCTGCGGCATGCGGGCATGATCCATCGCGCACGAGGAAGGCCCGACGATGCTATCGCATGTTCCGGTGAGGTGGAATCGCTGCGCTCGGCGCTTGGCACGACTCCGCCCCCCTCGTTTTACCATTCTCTCAGCATATGGCTTCAGGCTTCCGTAACGGAGGATCGTCCAAAATCGCGATCTTTGGACACCGCAACGAGGCCAGCCATGAAGAGCGTGATCGGAATGACGATCATTTTCGGCGGAATCGTGATGTTCGTGTGCAACAGCGTGCCGCGCCTCATGAGCGATCTCTGGCACGCCGGCGAATTCATCCCAGCACGGAACTTCACGATCACCAGTTACAAATGCACGAATTGGAATCTATTCATGTTCAACTCGTGCACTATAACCTTCGTGTCGCAGCAGAGCCGCGAGTCACGGCAGATCACGGATTATCGGTTTGGACGTGCGCCGCGCGATCCGGTCCGGCTCATGCAATGGCGCGATGACGCGTCCTCGGTGACCACCGATGTGTCGCTCCGGACGTTGTGGAACCGCTGGTTACAAGCTGTGACGCTTGTGTTGTTTGGCGCTTTCCTTATGATCACGCTGTTCATCAAGGCGTTCAAACCAGACGGCGCGCCGATCGGCGCGCCAAGCAGAGAGCCCAAGCTTCAGCCCACAGGTCGTTTTAGAACTGACGACGCGCCGATCGGCGCGTCAAGCGGACAGCCCGCGCTTGCGCCCACTGGTCGCTCCACATTCGGCAAGCGCAATGCATGAAGTGACCGCATGAACACTCGCGCTGCGAGCCAATGTGGGAACCTCAGGAAAATCCGCAATGTTGAATATTTGGGCGCGACCCCACGACGGCTTTGGGTCCTGGCTGCTCGAAAACGAAATCTGATTTGGTCCTGCGGGCCAACAGCTGCCAAAGCTCGATTTGCCTCGCGAGTGTCCTCCGCTCAAGCCCTCTTCTGCCCCTGCGCGCGACGGGCGGTGCGGGAGACGAAGTCCAGCGGAGCTGCGGCTAGCAGCTCGAGCTCCGCCCGCTCCAAAGGGCTCAGCGCCGATGCGGCAATGGCGCAACGCTGGTGAAGGTCCCGGGGGGCTCCGTCATGATCTTCGCAACCTTCCCGATCAGCCCGCCGTCGCCGCTATGCGCTGCGAGCATCTTGTACAAGTCGCTGCAATCGACCGGTTTCGCGGCCTGTCCGATCATCCCACCGATGCCCTGCCTCATGCATCGCGCGTGCTCCCCGCCTATCGCGAACAGCGTCCGCACCGGAGCGGGGTCGAACGCCTCGGCGAGCGCCGCCGGGTTGCGGAGATCGGCGCCGTGCACCCACAGAAAAACGCCGACGGCCGCAACTGCGCTCACCGACATTTCGGGCGTCAGCCCGAGCCTGTTGAACTCGCTGCCCGAGGAGACGCGCGCGATCGCGGCATTCGCGCCCTGCCGCGCGGACCGCAAATATTCCGGTTCGCGGGCCGATCGTCGGCCGAAGCGGTCTCCGGCGCGCAGCTCGGCTGGCCGGGTATCGCGGCGGGCCGGTGCGATCAGGGCCATCGATCCGGTGACCGAGACGATCGCCGCGACCCG
>JBEKZK010000393.1:0-5025 GCA_049509935.1 Xanthobacteraceae bacterium
TACGTCATGGTCAACGGCCGCATCACCATGACGGGCACCGGCCGCGAGCTGCTGCAGCGCCCCGAGGTCAAGGCCGCCTATCTCGAAGGCGGCCGCCAGCAGGCTGCGCCTTGATGGACGGCATTCTCTACGAGCCGGATCACGCCGGCGCCTTCATCCTGGTCACCCTGCTGTCGGGCGGCGGCGCCGTGCTGGCGGGACGCGCCATCGCGGCGACCTGGCGGCCATGGTGGCAGATCGTCGCCTACATGCTGATCCTCGGGGCGGTCGCGCGTTTCCTGCATTTCGCGCTGTTCGCCGGCACCCTGCTGTCCGCCTACTTCTACGCGGTCGACACCGTGATCTGCGTGGCGCTGGGATTTCTCGGGTTTCGCCTGACCCGTGTGCACCAGATGGTCACCCAGTATCGCTGGCTCAACCGGCGCGCCGGGCCGCTGGGGTGGACCAGCCGCACCGATCCGGCGCGGCGCGAAGCGGATTCCGGATGACTTCCCGCGCGGCTTGGCGTTTGAATTGGCGCAGAGGCGGTGGCGTCGACGGGATGCGCCACCGCGACCGCATCCGTTCACACGGGAGAAGCGAATGTACAAGCTGACCATGTCGGGCGTGGCCCTTGGCGTCGCCGCGATGCTGTCGGGCGGCGCCCAGGCCCAAGTCAAGTTCGGCATCGCCGGGCCGATCACCGGCCCGAATGCCGCCTTCGGCGCCCAGCTGCAGAACGGGGCGCAGCAGGCGATCGAGGACATCAACGCCACCGGCGGCATCCTCGGCCAGAAGATCACCGTGGCGGTCGGCGACGACGTGTCCGACCCCAAGCAGGGCGTATCGGTCGCCAACAACTTCGTCGCCGACGGCGTCAAGTTCGTGATCGGCCACTTCAACTCGGGCGTGACCATGCCGGCCTCCGAGGTCTATGCGGAGACCGGCATCCTGGAGATCACCCCATCGGCGACCAATCCCAAGGTCACCGAGCGCGGGCTGTGGAACATCTTCCGCACCTGCGGCCGCGACGACCAGCAGGGCGCAGTGGCCGGCGCCTTCATCCTCGAGCACTTCAAGGGCAAGAAGATCGCCGTCATCCACGACAAGACCACCTATGGCCAGGGCCTCGCCGACGAGACCAAGAAGACGATGAACGCCGGCGGCATGAAGGAGGTGCTGTACGAGGGCGTCAACGTCGGCGAGAAGGATTTTTCCGCGCTGGTGTCGAAGATCAAGGCGGCCAATGCCGACCTCGTCTACTGGGGCGGGCTGCACACCGAGGGCGGCCTGATCGTCCGCCAGATGCGCGACCAGGGCGTGAAGGCGCCGTTCATGGGCGGCGACGGCATCACCTCCGACGAGTTCGCCACCATCGGTGGCCCCGGCACCGAGGGCACGCTGATGACCTACGGGCCGGACGCCCGGAAGAAGCCGGGGGCGAAGGCGATCGTGGACAAATTCCGCGCCAAGAATTTCGAGCCGGAAGCCTACACGCTCTACTCCTACGCGGCCGTGCAGATCATCAAGCAGGCGGCCGAAGCCGCCAAGTCGCTGGATCCCAAGAAGGTCGCCGCGCAGATGCACTCCGGCCAGACGTTCAAGACGGTGCTCGGCGACACCGCCTACGACAAGAAGGGCGACCTCACCAAGCTCGACTACGTGATGTACATCTGGAAGAAGGACGCCGGCGGCAAGATCACCTACGTCGAGATGGAGTGATCGTGAAGCGAGGATGGTCCCTTCTCCCTTAGGGGAGAAGGGACCATGGGGGCCTTCGGCCGCCGTTCTTGAAGCTGAGGACCCGTCCGCAAATAGCTGCTCCATGCGTTACAACTTGCGCGCTTCACCCTCCCCTGGAGGGCCCTGGAGGGGGAGGGTCGGCTCGCGCAGCGAGCCGGGGTGGGGTGAAGCCATAAGCGCAGAGTTTGGTGGTCGGCTGCCACCCCCACCCGACCGCGCTAAAGCGCGGTCGACCTCCCCCCTCCAGGGGACCTCCAGGGGGAGGTGGAAGCCCGTGGCACGGCAGGAAATCAAATATGAAGCACATATTCTCGGACGATCCCTAAGGAACGCCGAAGCAAGGCGTCGGCGTTGGCAGCAGGGAGAGGAATCATAAGGGGCGACGCGTTCTCTTCGCGTCGTCATTGTGCGCGGGCCGTCGGGAACACCTATTCCGGCGTCCATTCGAGTCGGGTGAGATCGCGGGCACCGTCGATGATGCGGACCACCTGCACACCGTCTTCCACCAACCGATAAAGGGCGATCCAACGCTCGATGACGAGTGCCCTCGCGCCGTCGCCGATCTCCGGTCGAGCGGGGCCAAGCTGGGGGTAGTCCCTCAGCAGCTCACAGCTCTTCTCGATGCGGTCATAGACTTGGTCGGCAACGTTGGGATTCCGTGGCTCGATATAGAGCCAGATGCCCAAAAGGTCTTCGCGCGCGCGGCGTGTGAAACGAACTCTGCCCACGCCTCACTCTTTGGATGCGGCGAGACGCGCGCGAGCTTCCTGTTTCAGAGCCGAGAAATCCACTTCACCGGCGTCGCCGCTGTCGATCCCGTCTTGCCAAGCTTTCCGAAGAAAGTGCAGCTTTTCGGCTTCCTGCTGCTCGATCTTTTCCATCAACCGCAGGGCCTCGCGGACGACCTCGCTCGAAGAGCTGTAGCGGCCGCCCAAGACCTGGGCCTTGACGAAGTCCGCCAGCTCGTCGGTCAGCGATATGTTCATGTTCATGGCGGCACCTCCCATACTCTCAATTGTGCCAGCATGCCTAAAAATAGCAATCTTTGCCATCAGAGTCATCGGGGCGGCTGAAACTTGCGACCGACGAACGGCACTGGCGGAGATCCCGGCTACCCGATCCGCCCCAACGCCGGGAATGCTTCCAGCAGCCAGAAGCTCGCCTGGGTCAGGAAGCCGGTGAGGAACGCGATGCCGGTGAGCACGAGCAGGCCGCCCATGGCCTTTTCGACGGTTGCGAGGTGGGAGCGGAACCGCGCCAGGAAGGCGGCGAACGGCTCGACCGCGAACGCCGCCAGCATGAAAGGAATGCCGAGGCCGAGCGAATAGACGGCGAGCAGGCCGGCGCCCCTGGCGACCGTCGACTCCGAGGCCGCGACCGCCAGGATCGCCGCCAGGATCGGGCCGATGCACGGGGTCCAGCCGAACGCAAAGGCGAGCCCCATCACGTAGGCGCCCCACAATCCGACGGGCTTCGGGATGGCGACCCGCTTCTCCCGCATCAGCAGGGCAATCGGCGTGAGCCCGAGGAAGTGCAGCCCCATGACGATGATGACGACGCCGGCGACGGTGGCGAGCACATCCGAATAGGCCCGCACCACCGCCCCGACGAAGCTGGCGCTGGCGCCGAGAGCAACGAACACGGTGGAGAAGCCGAGCACGAACAGCATGGCGGCGCCGACCGCCTCGCGCCGGACCCTCGGCTCGGGCTCGGCATCGGCCAACCGCTCCAGCGAGGTCCCCGCCAGATAGACCAGATACGGCGGCACCAGCGGCAGCACGCACGGCGACAGGAAGCTCAGCATTCCGGCGACGAGCGCCGCCACGATGGTAACATCCGGGGTCATGGCGGTTAGATGCGATGCAAACCGCACCGGGCGCAAGCGCCGGCCGTCGCATCTCTCCGGGAAGTGATAACGTCAGAGCGGAAAGGTCCCGGCGTGGCACGCAACCTCATCACCGACATTCCCGGCATCCGGGTCGGGCACGCGCAGGACGCGGCGCTGGGCTCAGGGGTCACGGCGCTCGTCTTCGACGACCCGGTGGCGGCCGCCGTCGACGTGCGCGGCGGCGGGCCGGGCACCCGGGACACCGACCTGCTCGATCCCGCCATGACGGTGGAGCGGATCGACGGACTGGTGCTGTCGGGCGGCTCCGCGTTCGGGCTCGATGCCGCCTCGGGGGTCCAGGCCTGGCTCAAGGAGCAGGGCCGCGGCCTGCTGGTGCGCACCGTCCGCGTGCCGATCGTGCCCGGCGCCATCCTGTTCGACCTGCTCAACGGCGGCGACAAGGCGTGGGGCCGCTACCCGCCGTACCGCGAGCTCGCCTACGCGGCCGCGGCCGCGGCGGGCGACGACGTCGCGCTCGGCAGCGTCGGCGCCGGGCTCGGGGCCACCTGCGTGGATCTGAAGGGCGGGATCGGCTCGGCTTCCGCCACGACCCGCGATGGCGCCACCGTCGGCGCGCTGGTCGCCGCCAACCCGGTCGGCAGCGTCGTCGTCGACGGCGGGCCGTGGTTCTGGGCGGCGCCGCTGGAGCAGGACGGCGAATTCGGCGGCCGCGGCTTCCCGGCGAGCGTGCCGGCGAGCGCCCACGAGCCCCGCCTCAAGGGCGCCGAGAACGAAAGCACCACGCTCGCCGTGATCGCCACCGACGTGGCGCTGAGCAAGGCGCAGCTCCGCCGCCTCGCCATGATGGCGCAGACCGGGCTTGCCCGCGCGATCTATCCGGTCCACACGCCGCTCGACGGCGACGTCGTGTTCGCGGTCTCGACCGGCCGGCGGCCGCTGGCCGACCCGCGCATCGGCCTCGCCGGGCTAGGCGCCATCGCGGCGAACACGCTGGCGCGGGCGACCGCACGGGCCGTGTACGAGGCATCGGCGCTGCCGTTTCCCGGCGCACTGCCGAGCTGGAAGGACCGGTTCGGCTGAGCGCCTCAGCGCGCGAACCGCTCCGCCGCATAGGGCGCCGGATCGACCATCGGGGTTTCGCCGGTGATCATCTCGGAAAGGAGCCGCCCGCTCGCCGGTCCGAGGGTCAGGCCCATGTGGCCGTGGCCGTAGCAGAGCCACAGCCCGGGCTGCCCCGGCGCCCGCCCGATCACCGGCCGGGAATCCGCAAAGCACGGGCGGCTTCCCATCCAGGTCCGCGGCTCGACCGCATCGCCGAGCGCGAGCAGGCGCCTCGCCTCGGGCATCAGGCGATCGAACTGCACCGGCGTCGGCGCCGCGTCGCGCGCCGCGAACTCGGCGCCGGTGGTCAGCCGGTGGCCCTGCTCCATCGGGCTCAGCGCGTAGCCGATCTC
>JBEKZK010000394.1:0-5024 GCA_049509935.1 Xanthobacteraceae bacterium
GACGAGGGTAGCGGATTCGGTGCGTGACAGCCCAACCTTTTGATAGACCGCCTCGCACAGGTCGGCCCGCGTCACCGTTTTTCCCGTCATCGTGCTGCCCCGCCCGGCGATCAACGTATCCGTCTGAATTATCTACGATATTCATATGTGGTGACGGCCGTCAACGGGCTCGCACGGTGAATCCGGCTACCAGCGCAACAAGGCGGCGCCCCAGGTGAACCCGCCGCCCATCGCTTCGAGCATGACGAGGTCGCCGCGCTTGATGCGGCCGTCGGCGCGGGCGACCGCCAGCGCCAGCGGGATCGAGGCCGCCGAAGTGTTGCCGTGCCGGTCGACCGTGATCACCACCCGGGCGGCATCGATCCCGAGCTTGTGCGCGGAGGCGTCGATGATCCGCTTGTTCGCCTGGTGCGGTACGAACCACTGGACGTCGGCTGCGGTGTAGCCGGTGAGCCGGAACGCCTCCTCGACGACGTCGGTGATCATCGCCACTGCGTGACGAAAGACCTCGCGGCCCTCCATGCGCAGATGGCCGACCGTGCCGGTCGAGGACGGGCCGCCGTCGACATAGAGCTTCATCTTGTGGCGCCCGTCGGAGCGCAGCCGGGCGACCAGCAGCCCGCGATCCTGAATGGTGCCCGGCTGATTCTCCGCCTCGACCACCAGCGCGCCGGCGCCGTCGCCGAACAGCACGCAGGTCGAGCGGTCGGTCCAGTCGAGGATGCGCGAGAAGGTTTCGGCGCCGATCACCAGCGCGCGCTTGAACGCTCCGGTGCGCAGCAGCCCGTCGACGGTGGCGAGCGCGAAGACGAAGCCGGAGCACACCGCCTGCAAGTCGAACGCGGCGCCGTGGGTGATTCCGAGGCCCGCCTGGATGGAGACGGCGGTCGCCGGAAACGTGTTGTCGGGCGTCGAGGTCCCGAGCACGATGAGGTCGATGGTCTGTGCGTCGATCCCGGCGTCGGCGATCGCAGCCCGCGCCGCCGCGAGCGCGAGGTCGGAGGTGAGCTCGCCCGGTGCCGCGATGTGGCGGGTGCGGATCCCGGTGCGCTGCGTGATCCAGGCGTCGGTGGTCTCGACCATGCGCGCCAACTCGTCGTTGGCGAGGATCCGTTGCGGCAGGTAGGAGCCGCAGCCGAGCACGACAGTGCGCAGCTGAGTCACGATGCGACCCCGTCGACTTTGCCCGCCATCGCGGCCTGCTCGATCTTGGCGCGCAGCCCATGCCGCACCATGTCGTAGCCGATATCGATGGCGGCGGCGAATCCCTCGGCGTCTGTTCCGCCATGGCTCTTGATGACGATGCCGTTCAGTCCGAGAAACGTCCCGCCGTTGGCTCTTCGCGGATCCATCTTCTCTCCCAGCATGGCGAACGCCTGGCGCGCCAGCAGATAGCCGAGTCGGGCGCGCCAGGTTCGCGTCATCGCGCTGCGCAGGTACGAGGCGATCTGCCGGGCGGTGCCTTCGGCGGTCTTCACCGCGATGTTGCCGGCGAACCCTTCGGTAACCACGACGTCGACCGTACCGGTGCCGATGTCGGTGCCCTCGACGAAGCCCGCATATGCGAGCCCGGGAAGATTGCGTTCGCGCAGGATCTGTCCGGCCTCGCGCACCGCCTCCAGGCCCTTGACCTCCTCGACCCCGATATTGAGCAGGCCGACCGTCGGCCGCTCGAGATCGAACAGCACGCGCGCCATCGCGCTGCCCATCATGGCCAGATCGACCAGACGGCGGGCGTCGGCGCCGATCGAGGCGCCGACGTCGAGCACGACCGACTCGCCGCGCAAGGTCGGCCACAGGGCGGCGAGCGCCGGGCGGTCGATGCCCGCGATGGTCTTGAGCTTGATCGTCGCCATCGCCATCCAGGCCCCGGTATTGCCGGCCGAGACCGCCGCGTCGGCGTTGCCCTGCTTGACCGCGTCGATGGCGAGCGCCATCGACGATTTCCATCGCCCGGTGCGCAGCGCCTTGCTCGGCTTGTCGTCCATCTTGATCGCCACGTCGGTATGAACGATGCGCGCCGCGGCCTTGAGCTGCGGGTGCGCGTCGACCAGCGGCTGCAGGACCGCGGCATCGCCGAACAGCATGAACTCCATGTCCGGGTGACGCATGAGCGACAGCTCGGCGCCCGGAATGACGATCGGCGCGCCGATGTCACCCCCCATGGCGTCGAGGGCGATGCGGACCTTGTCGGACATGGATCGACCTTAGCGGAGGACACACCTGGTCCCGAGACGATCGCCGCCGGTTGCGGACGCGCAGGAATACCGGACCGGCCGCGGGACATAACAGACCTGCGGCGCGGATGAAAGTCTCGCGCATGCTCCGGCTGTGCCGCGGTCGGGCCTTACCCGTCGGCTTTCTTCAGGGGCGCGAGGACGTCGAACGGACCGCTGCCGGCAGCGGTGGCGTGCGGCGCCTCGAACACGGCGTCGCTCTTCCGCGGATAGGGATCGATGCCGAGGATCAGGAACTCGGTGGCGATGGCGCCGAGATCGACGGCCGCGCCGATCAGCGGCTCCGGCGGATCCGGCGCTCCGATGGCGAGCTCGGCCGGTTCCCGGTCGTCGGCGTCCGCGAATCCGGGTGCGAACGCCACGTCGACCGCCTCGCTGATCCGGTTCTCGATCGGCTCGAGCGTCACCACACAGGTCTGCCGCACCGTGGCCGAGACGTCGCCGGTCACACGAATTCCGTCGCGCCCGGCGCGCGTCAGCTCGAAGGCGGCTTCGAGGCGCTCGATGCCGGCGACGCCGGCCTCCCTGGCGACCGCGCTGCGCGTCGCCTCGTCGGCGGTGAGGATGACCCGGCGACCGGCCTGCGGGACGTCATCGATGCGGACTTTCACGTTCCAGGGCTGACTTGCCGTCCGCATCGTCGTGCTCCTTCCTCTCCGTGCTGCCGCGCCCGGCTCCATGCTGCCGCACCCGGCTCCATGCTGCCGCACCCGGCACAGCCGGGGACCACATGCGGTCGGCGGCGCCGCGCTGTGCGGCGCATGGTATTGCGATCGCGGCCCGACCGCCAGACCGGACCCTCGACATCTCGGCTAATGCTCTGACCACATTGGCAGTTCTTCGGCCGCTCCGCGGCCCGCAGGACCGCCTCCGGAGCGGCCCGACCGGGGGTTGCCACGATCGCGCCACAGAACCCGTCGAAGGTGCCTGCCGACCGGCGGGGGCCTCGTGTCGACCGAGATCGGCGTTAGCCACACCAGGGGTGCGGCGTTGCAATCCGTCGTACTGCGGGCTAGGTCAAAGTCCACCGGGACATGGGACAGCGAATGAGTGGCCGTGACGAGCTTCACCGCCGGAACCGCAGGATCGGCTCGGTCGCGGCGGCGCTGGCGCTCGCGATGTGGCTGGCCGGATGCGGCGCCTTCACCCAGAACTACCAGCGCGGCTACGTCATGGCGCCGGGCACCCTGGAGCAGATCCCGATCGGGGCCACCCAGGAGCAGGTGCTGATCGTGCTCGGAACGCCGTCGACCATCGCAACCGTCAACGGCGAGGTGTTCTATTATATCTCGCAGCGCACCGAGCAGACCGCCTTCATGCCCAACAAGGTGGTCGATCAGCGCGTGGTTGCGGTCTATTTCGACCGCAATCGGCGCGTCGAGCGGCTGGCCGATTACGGCCTGCAGGACGGAAAGATCTTCGACTACGTCAGCCGCACGACGCCGACCGGCGGGCGCGACCTGTCCTATCTGTCCTACGCGTTCAAGATCTTCTCGACCAAGGATTAGGGTCCAAGGCTCGCGGGGTCGGGTGATCCGCCACGAGAGCGAGCACGCGCCTGCTCGCGCCTTCACGCCGGCGCACCACCTGGCGGTCCCGGCGCTCCGAGCCGCGCCGGCGGGGCACGGAGGAGCAGCATCAGCAGCAGGGCGCCGATCACGGCGAACCCGACAATCACGCGATTGATCCAGTCGTACTTCGCGGACGCCGTCTCGAACAACGGATTGATGCGGAAATAGTAGCTCGTCGGATCGACCACCTCACCCCTGTCGATCATGACTCGTCGCTCACGGCGACCGGCCACTCTGCCGGCTTGGACGCCACAGACTGCACCGCTTTCCGGTCGACGGCTGCGTCGTCGGCTGCAGCTACTGTCCGGCCGATCGCGCCGCACGGGCGCGGGCGATGAGCGGCTGCAGATAGCCGAGCGCCTCCGCCGAGCTCCAGTCGATGGAGCCGTTCAAGCGCCCGATCTCGCGGCCCTCGTGGTCGATCACGACCGTGACCGGGAGACCCGTGGTGGCGAGATCCTTGGCGACGCGCCCGCGGGGGTCGAAGTACTGCGGCAGGGCGGCGAGCCCGGCGCGGTGATAGAATGCGTCGACGACTCGCTTGCCCTCGCGATCGAGCGACACCGCCACGATGGAGAACGGCTCCTCGGCCAGGCGCGACGCCAGCCGGTCGAGGGACGGCATCTCGCTGATGCAGGGCGGGCACCAGGTGGCCCACAGGTTCAACACCACGACACGCCCGCGGAAATCGGCGAGATTGGTGGCGTGTCCCTTCTGGTCGAGGAAGGCGAGCTCGGGCGCCGGCTGCGGCGGATCGATCGCCTCGACCGCAAAGGGCCTGGGCTCGTCGGAACCCTGTGCGCCCGCCGATCCGGACCAGAGCGCGGCAAGCGCGACGCCGAGGGCCAGCGCCGGCCACGTCCTGCAGCTGCCGGTCTTCCGGGGCTGCCGCGCCGCGCGCCCGGCGGTCCGGATTGCAGGTCCTGCGGTCATGGCCTGCTCACGTGCTCGACGATCCGCCGCAGCATGTGGAAGGCCGCATTGTAGGACTGCTGCTGCACCTCGTCGGCCTGCGCGTAGAACCGGTTCCCGAGCGCCGCCCTGCTGATCCCGGCCGATTCGACCAGCACGCCGACACGGCCGGCGCCGACGTCGGCCTCGGCATAGATCGGCCGGCCGTCGGGGTCGGTCAGCACCGGGAAGCCGCCTTGCACGGTCGCAATCGGGCGCAGCAGTCGCAGCTTCGGAGCCCCCTCCTCCGGCACCACGGTCTCGG
>JBEKZK010000395.1:0-4996 GCA_049509935.1 Xanthobacteraceae bacterium
CCATCAGACGGGCGTAGCCAACAAACGATCTTGCGGCTTCGGCCGTCGCCGCTGGCGGCAGCGGTGACTCGAGCCGTGCCGGAAGCCCGCGTCACCGCTTGGTCAGGCAAGCCTTCTCGAGCGCCGGGAGGTGCGGGGCGGCGGCCTTCAACGGCACCGTCGCCTGCTTGCCGGCGACATCGATGGTGAGCGAGGGGCCTGCCCTGAGGAGGGCGAAGAGCTTGGCGTCCGCCGGAGTCACCACCTCCAGATTGACGCCGCCGTCCATCTCGTTGGCCAGCGCCTGGCCGTTGTATTCGATGCTGGCGGAGCCGTTGGTGAGCTTGAGCTTGGCGGTGCGTCCGGGTGTCAGGCTGCTCGAGCTCGCGAACTCGTTGATTCGCACCGTCCTGGTGTTGGCCTCGCAGCTCATCGCGACCACGACGTCGTCGGATTCCGGCGTGCCGTACTGCAAGGTGACCACGTCCGAGGAGTCGTCGAACAACCAGGTGCGCGCGCCCTGCGCGGCCGCCGGCGAAGAGCCCGCCACGGCGGCGAGCAACCCGACGATCAAAGTCCTACGCATGGTACCGTCCCCCTGATCCGCCCGCCGCCGACCATAGCACGAACCGCGGTTGGCCTGCCGCATCGCGACGTCAATTCCATGACATCTGGTCGCCGCATTGCCGGCACGGCCCGGTATTGGTAAGTCACATCCATGACGTCCCGCCTGCGCGCCGATCGCCTGCTGGTCGAGCGTGGCCTGTTCGACAGCCGCGCCGGGGCCCAGGCCGCCATCGCGGCGGGTCTGGTGATCGCCGACGGCGTGGTGGTGCGCAAGGCCTCCGCCGGGATCCCGGTCGCTGCGGTGGTGGCGGCGGCGCCGGCGCATCCCTTCGTCTCGCGCGGCGGCCTCAAGCTGGCGGCAGCGCTCGATCATTTCGGGTTCGATCCCGAGCGCCGGGTGTGCCTCGACGTCGGCGCTTCGACCGGCGGCTTTTCCGACGTGCTGGCATCGCGCGGGGCACGGCGGGTGTACGCGGTCGATGTGGGGCGCGGCCAGCTGCATGAGCGGCTGCGCGCGTGCCCGCGGATCATCTCGTTCGAGCAGACCGACATCCGCGTGCTCGATGCGGCCCGTCTCCGGGAGCCGCCCGATCTGGTCGTCATCGACGTGAGCTTCGTGTCGCTTGCGAAGGTGCTGCCCGCCGCGCTGGGGCTCGCCGGCCGCCCGGCGCGTCTGGTGGCGCTGATCAAGCCGCAGTTCGAGGCGGGACGGCGCCGGCTCAAGAAGGGCGTGGTGCGCGACGACGAGGTCCGTCGCGAGGTCTGCGACAGGGTGGCCGCAACCGTCGATTCGCTCGGCTGGAACGTCCTCGGCGTCATTCCGTCACCGGTTCTCGGCGGCGCGGGCAATCAGGAATTCCTGCTCGGGGCGGCGCGTGACTGAGCGCCTGCTGATCGCCCGCCTCGGCCGGCGCGGCGACGGCATCGCCGACACCGCGAGCGGCGCCGTCTATGTGCCGTACACATTGCCTGGCGAGACCGTGGAGGTGGAGGCTGCGCCCGGCCATCCCGATCGACGCAACCTGCTCCGCGTCGAGGTCCCGGACCCCGACCGCGTGGTGCCGGTGTGCCGCCATTTCGGCATCTGCGGCGGCTGCGCGGTGCAGCATCTGCCCGAGGCGCGCTATCGCGCCTGGAAGCGCGATCTCGTGGTCGGTGCACTTGCCGATGCCGGCCTCGACGCCGCCGTCGGCGATCTCGTCGACGCCCATGGGGCCGGACGGCGACGCGCCGTGTTCCATGCAAGGCGCGGCACCCACGACGTGCTGGAAACCGGATTTGCCGCAATCCGAGCCCATCACGTGGTGGCGATCGACCACTGCCCGGTGCTCGGCCCAGGGCTTGCCGGCGCGCTCGACGTGGCCTGGGCGATCGCCGAGATCCTGACCGTGCAGGGCAAGCCGCTCGATATCCAGGCGACCGCGACCGACGCGGGTCTCGACGTCGACGTGCGTGGCTCCGGCCCGCTGCGCCCGACCCTGATGACGGCGCTCGCAGGGGTCGCGGACCAGCATCGGCTGGCGCGGCTGACACGGCACGGCGAGCTCGTGGCGCAGCGCGCGGTGCCGATCGTGCGCATGGGTCGCGCCGCCGTGGCGCTGCCGCCGGGCGCCTTCCTGCAGGCGACCGCGGCCGGCGAGCAGGCGCTCGTCGATTTCATCCTGGCGCAGACCATGCAGGTGCGGCGGGTCGCCGACCTGTTCGCCGGCGTCGGTCCGTTCGCGCTGCGGCTCGCCGAGCGGGCGACCGTGGTGGCGGCGGATGGCGACGAGGCGGCGGTCGCGGCGCTGTCGCGCGCCGCCCAAGCGACGCCCGGACTGAAGCCGGTCACGGCCGAGCGGCGCGACCTGTTCCGCCGGCCGTTTCTCGCCCGCGAGCTCGAGCGCTTCGACGCGGTGGTGCTCGATCCGCCGCGGCAGGGCGCCGAAGCGCAGGCGCGCGAGCTCGCCGGCGCTGCCGTGCCGCTGCTGATCGCGGTGTCGTGCAATCCGGTGACCTTTGCGCGCGACATGAGGATCCTGGTCGACGGCGGCTATCGGCTCGCCGCCGTCGTGCCGATCGATCAGTTCCGCTATTCGGCCCATGTGGAGATCGCGGCGCGCCTGGAGCGATGAGCTTCGCGCCTGCAGCGATTATGCTTCGGGCGTGTGTCGCGACGCATCTTGTTTGATTGGGCAGTCGCGGGATCGCACCGACTCGGCCGGACTCCCTCTCCCCATTTGGGAAGGCTCTCACGGGCCCTTGGGCGTCGGGGTGATCTGGGCCGCCTGGCCGGCGAGAGCCAACGGCACGGCGGTGTTCAGGCTGTCGACCATGGAGCTCGGCAGCAGGATGGTTGTGCCCCGCTCCTTGGTCGCCTCGTAGATGATGTTCATGGCGCGCAGATGCAGGGCGGTGGGATTGTCGACGTAGCTCATCGCCGCCTCGACGAACTTGCCGGCGATCTCCGCCTCG
This sequence comes from Xanthobacteraceae bacterium, assembly GCA_049509935.1. Lineage (GTDB taxonomy): Bacteria > Pseudomonadota > Alphaproteobacteria > Rhizobiales > Xanthobacteraceae > AP-16. The sequence continues at coordinate 3,001 of JBEKZK010000395.1, forward strand.
GCCGAGCCGAGGATGACACGGGCCTGCTTCTCGCGCTCGGCCTGGGCCTGGCGCGACATGGCGTCCTGCAGCGCCTCGGGAATCGCGACGTCGCGGATCTCCACCGAGTTGACCGAGATGCCCCAGTCGGCGGTCTTGCGGGCGATCTCGGAGCGCAGGTGGTCGTCGGCGGCCTGGCGCTCGGAGAGCAGCGTCGCCAGCATCGAGGCGCCGATCATCTCGCGCAGCGAGGTCTGCGCCACCCGATCGATCGCCTCGCGAGAGTTGGTGATGTTGAGCGCGGCCCGCTGGGCGTCGTGCACGTGCCAGAAGATCACGGCGTCGACGTTGACCGGCACCGTGTCCTTGGTCAGCGCCGACTCGGCGCTGAACGCCGTGGTCTGAATGCGCTCGTCGATCACCGCGGTGATGCTGTCGATGATCGGGATGATGACGAACAGCCCCGGGCCCTTGACGCCGTGCAGCCGGCCGGCGCGGAGAATGACGAATTTCTGCCAGGCGTTGGCCATCTTCAGCGAGGCGAAGATCAGCACCGCCAGCACCAGCATTGCGGTGCCGGCCACGCGATTGGCTTCCGCCCACAGGAAGCCGCCGACGATCGCGCTGACGAGCGTGAGAAATATCGTGATCGGGTTCATGGTGCCGCTCCGAATGCCGGAAATGAGGATCCGCCGGGTTGAATCCGGTTCGCCTTCATGCGGTCGAGACCGTGGCGCAACTGAGGCGGTGCACGCTGCACAAATCCGCCGGGCGGTGTAGAACGGGGAGCCGCGCGACGGTCGGCGGCAGGATCGGAGGACGTCATGGGCCCGCTCGACGGCATTCGCATCATCGACACCACCTCGATGCTGTCGGGGCCGTGGGCGACGATGATCCTCGCCGACCAGGGTGCCGACGTGATCAAGGTGGAGACGCCGGGGCAGGGCGATCACACCCGTTCTCTGGGCAACCGGCGCAACGGGTTCTCCTCGTCCTTCCTCAACCTCAACCGCAACAAACGGTCGATCGCCATCGACCTGAAGACGATCGAGGGCCGCGACCTGCTGATGCGGCTGTGCACCGGCGCCGACGTGTTCGTGCAGAACTTCCGCCCCGGCGTGGTCGATCGGCTCGGCATCGACGAGCCGGCGATCCGCGCGGAGGCCCCGGGCATCGTCTACGTGTCGATCAGCGGTTTCGGCGAGAACGGACCGTACGCGCGCAAGCCCACGTACGATCCGATCGTCCAGGCGCTGTCCGGGCTGACCACCGTGCAGGCAGGGGCCGACGACCGGCGGCCGCGACTGATCCGCACGGTGCTGCCCGACAAGCTGACCGCGGTGACCGCCGCGCAGGCGATCACCTCGGCCCTGGTGGCGCGGCTGCGCACCGGAACCGGCCAGCACGTGCGGCTCTCCATGCTCGACGCCATGCTGGCGTTCCTCTGGGCCTCCGACATGGGGGCGCAGACCTATGTCGGCGAGAGCGTGTCGCAGCACGCCGCCGCGAGCTTCATTGATCTGATCTATCAGACGCAGGACGGCTTCATGACGGTCGCCGTCATGCGCGACAAGGAATGGGCGGCGCTGACCCGCGCGCTCGATCGTCCCGAATGGCTGCAGGACTCGCGTTTCGCCACGCCGCGATCGCGCGAGGCCAACATCGATCTGCGTCTGGAGATGACGCAGGAGGTGCTGAGAACCCGCACCACGGCGGAGTGGCTCGCGCGCCTCGAGGCCGAGGGCGTGCCGTGCGCGCCGGTGCTCACCCGCGACCAGGTGATCGCGCATCCGCAGGTCCGGGCGAGCGACATCCTGGTGGAGAGCGAGCACCCGGTGGCCGGCCGGTTGCGGCAGACCCGCACCGCGGCGCGATTCGAGAAGACCGTCACCGGGCTGCGCCGCGGCGCCCCGCGCCTCGGCGAGCATACCGACGAGGTGCTCCGCGAGATCGGACTGTCCACTGCGGAGATCGACGGGCTCGCGAGCCTTGGCGTTCTGGGCCGAGCCGGCTAGCG
>JBEKZK010000396.1:0-4993 GCA_049509935.1 Xanthobacteraceae bacterium
GAGGGGGTGTCACTCGATCGGGTGATCAGGGCGATCGAGCCGGCGCGCCGGCTGCACCTGGTCATTCTCGACGCCTGCCGGGACAATCCGTTCAACAAGAAGATGCAGCGGACCATGGCGATGCGTGCCGTCAGCAACGGCCTCGCCAAGATCGAGCTGACGCTCAGCGATACGATGGTCGCCTACGCCGCGAAGGCCGGCTCGACCGCCGAGGACGGCAACGGCAGCAACAGCCCGTTCACCGGCGCCCTGCTCAAGCACCTGACCGAGCCCGGGCTCGACGTGCGACTCGCTTTCGGCCGGGTCCGCGACGAGGTGTGGGCGAAGACCGGCCATCGGCAGGAGCCGTTCGTCTATGCGTCGCTGGGCGGCGCGGAGATTCCGCTGGTTCCGGTGGCCCGGAAGGTCGAGCCCGCTCCGCCGCCTACGGTCAGCGAAGCCGAGGTCCGTCGGGCCTACGAGCTGACCGCGCAGGTGGCGACCAAGGAGGCCTGGGAGGCCTTCCTCAAGGACTACAAGACGGGTCTCTATGCCGATCTGGCGCGCGTGCAGCTGGCCAAGCTCGCTGCACCGTCGCCCCAGTCGGACGGCACCAGGCAGGCGACGGAGGCCGAGCGGGCCTGGGACAAGGTGAAGGACTCCAACGATCGGGTCGCCATCCGAAACTTCATCGAGCTGTTCCCGGGCTCGGTGCACGTGCCGAACGCGCAGCATCGTCTGGACATCCTGGATCAGGCGGCACAGGAGCGGGAGGCGGCCGCACGGGCGGAGCGCGAGGCCGCGAAGGCGCGCGAGCAGGAGACGCAACGCGCCAAGGCGGCCGAGATCGAGAAGCAGCGCGAAGCCGCGAGGCAGCGCGAGGAGGAGGCGCAGCGCGTCAAGGCGGCGGAGATCGAGAAGCGGCGCCAGGAGCGCGAAGCGGCGAAGCTGCGCGAGGAAGAGGCGCAGCGCGCCAAGGCGGCGGACGCCGAGAAGCGGCGACAGGAGCGCGAGGCGGCGAAGCTGCGCGACGAAGAGGCCCAGCACGCCAAGGCGGCGGATGCCGAGAAGCAGCGTCAGGAGCGCGAGGCGGCGAAGCTGCGCGACGAAGAGGCCCAGCGCGCCAAGGCGGCGGACGCCGAGAAGCAGCGCCAGGAGCGCGAGGCCGCCCGTCGCCGCGACGAGGAGGAGCGACTGGCGAGGGCCGCCGAAGCCGAGCGACAGAAGGTCGAGCAGGACATCGCCAAGCGCCGCGCGGACGAGGAGATGCGCGTCAAGGCGGCCGAGGAGGCCCGCCACAAGCTCGAGCGCGAGGCCGCGCTCCGCCTGGAGCAGACCTGCCAACGTGACGAGCAGAAGCTCGCGCGGCTCAAGACGGCAGGCCTCAAGGCGCGTGACGATCTCGATCGGCTCGAGAAGGATCTCGGTTGCGAGCGCCTTCGCCCCGACGTGGTCGCGTTGCGCGAACAATTGACTACCGAGGCCGCCAAACAACCGGCGCAGGAGCCGGTGGCGAGCCTGCAGCCGGCGAAAGAGCCTGCGGCGACCGAAGAGCAGAGCGACGCCGAGACAGCCGGCCGTCATCGCAGCAGGCACGGGACCGGGACCCGCCACGAGCCCGCCGAGCACCCCAGGCGGGACACCGCCAGGCCGCGCCACGAGCACGAAAGGCCGGTCGCGTCACGGTCGGCTCCTGCGCCTCGAGCGCACTCCGAGGCATCGGTGCCGCGGGCAACGTCACGCCCCGGCGTAATGCTCGGATATTGATGCGCGGATCGACGACTGCGGGCCGACGCACCTTATCCCTTGATGCACGGCCGGTCGTCGGGCATCGTCAGTCTGATGGGATGCGGCTATCCCGATCCGACGGAGTTTCCCATGGCCCTGGGTCGTCCCCTCAATGTCCGACTTTTCGCGGCCGCCGTGCTCGCGAGTGCCAACGGGGTCTTGCCTGCCTTTGCGGATGAGGCGCTGGTCATCCCCGCGGCGGAAAGCGTCGCTACATCTGCCGCTCCGGCCTTCGCGCGCGCATCGGAGGATGCCCATCCGAGGATTGCGGCAGCCGCTCCCGCTCATGCCAAGGCGCCGGCATTGCCGATCGTGCATCATCGCAGGCGCGCCGCAGCGCGTCCGCGTGGCGTCGGCTCGGTTGCCTGGAACGACCCGAGCCATCCCGGCGGGAGCGCGCCCGGTCGCATCTTGCTGATGCTCGGCGTCGGATACTGATCCCGAAGGGCTCGTGAGGAATGGAACCGATATAGTTGCCACTGATGAAACCATCACCCGCCCTCGCGACTGCTGCCGTGCAAGCGGTCATTGCGATCGGGCTCTGTCTTTCCGCCGCACCTGCTCGTGCGGCCGAGGCGGCGAAAGCTCCCGTTACGGGCACGAGCGTCAAGGCGGCGCGCGCGGTGGAGGCCTGCTTTGCCGCGTCGGTCCGGGTGACCGGCTTTCTGGTCCCGCGCAGCGACGCGGTGGTGATGCTGGACATGCAGGGCTATCGCGTCGCCGACATCCTGGTTCACGAGGGTGACCGGGTCGCCCAGGATCAGAACCTCGTCAAGCTCGTGCGCGTGAGCACCGATGCCCCGGGTGCACAGACGCAAAACCCGGCGTTCCTCTTTCTGAAGGCCCCGGCGGCGGGAACCGTGATCAAGAGCGCGGCGGTGGTCGGCGCGGTCGCCTCCTCGGTCCCCTTCCCGCGTCCCGAACCGCTGTTTCGCATCGCGGTGAAGAACGAGATCGAAATCGAGGCGGAGGTTCCCGGCATCCAGGTGCCGCAGCTTGCCCCCGGTCAGCCGGCGCGCGCGCAGACCGAGGACGGCCGCGAGCTCACCGGCAAGGTCCGCCTCGTCGGCGCCGAGATCAACCAGATGAACCAGCTCGGCAAGGTCCGCATCGCAATCGACGACGTTCCGGCGCTGCGGGTCGGCACCTTCGCCCGTGCGACCATCGACGCCAAGCGCAGCTGCAGCGTATCGGTGCCGAAGTCGGCGGTGCTTCATCGGACCAACGGCACCAGCGTGCAGGTGATCAAGGGTGGCGTGGTCGAGACGCGCAGCGTCCACGTCGGGCTCTATTCCGATGTCGACGCGGAAATCCGCGAGGGCCTCGCGGCGGGCGACGTGATCGTTGCGACGTCGGGCAACTCGCTGCGCGACGGCGACCAGGTCAAACCGGTGTTCCCCGAGGACGCCGACTAGCAACACACACTACGGGGCGGGAGCTCGCCGATGGCTGTCAATATCTCGGCGTGGTCGATCAAGAAGCCGCTGGGCGCGGTGGTGTTGATGCTGGTTCTGATGATCCTCGGCGCGATCAACCTCAGCAAGCTGCCGATCACGCGGCTTCCCAATGTGGACCTTCCCGTCGTCCTGGTCATCATCTCGCAGTTCGGCGCTGCGGCGTCCGAGCTCGAGACGCAGGTGGCAAAGCCGGTCGAGGACGCCGTGTCCGGCGTCGAAGGCGTCCGCCACATCGCCTCGTCGGTCAACGACGGCGTGTCGGTCACGACGATCACGTTCGGACTCGACACCGACCCCGCCCGCGGCCTGAACGACGTCAAGGATGCGGTCACTCGCATTCGCAGCAATCTGCCCAGCGGCATCACCGAGCCGCAGGTCCGGCGCGTCGATGTCATGGGGCTCGGCATCGTGACCTATGCGGCGATCTCCAAGGTCAAGACGCCGGAGCAGCTCTCCTGGTTCGTCGACAACGTCGTCAAGCGTTCGTTGCAGGGTGTACGCGGCGTCGGTCGCATCGACCGCATCGGCGGCGTGGACCGCGAGATCGTCGTGCGGCTCGATCCGGACCGGCTCGACGCCGTCGGTCTGACGGCGGCCGACGTCAGCCTGCGACTCCGCGGCAACAATGTCGATCTGGCGGGCGGACGCGCCGAGATCGGCGGGCGCGATCAATCGATCCGGACGCTGGCCGGGGCGAAGACCCTCGCCGACCTGGCGGCGACCATGATTGCGCTGCCGATGGGCGGCGAAGTACGGCTCGACGACCTCGGCACCGTGACCGACACGGTCGCCGAGCAGAAGACGTTCGCCCGCCTCGACGGCGAGCCCATCGTCGCATTCAGCATCCTGCGCTCCAAGGGCGCCAGCGACGTGACCGTCGCGGGCGACGTGGAGAAGCGCATCGAGGAGATCAGCAAGGACGACCCCGACGTTACGCTCAAGGTCATCGACTCGGCGGTCGACTATACGCGCGGCAACTATGATTCGGCCATGCACGGGCTGTACGAGGGTGCGGCGCTGGCGGTCGTCGTCGTGCTGCTGTTCCTGCGCGATTTCCGGGCGACCGTGATCGCCGCCGTCACGCTTCCGCTGTCGATCCTGCCGACGTTCTGGGTCCTGAGCCTGCTCGGCTTCACCCTCAATCTGGTGAGTCTTCTCGCCATCACGCTGAGCACCGGCATTCTGGTCGACGACGCCATCGTCGAGATCGAGAACATCGTTCGCCATATCCGCATGGGCAAGTCCGCCTATCAGGCGGCGCTCGAGGCGGCGGACGAGATCGGCCTGGCGGTGATCGCCATCAGCCTCACCATCGTGGCGGTGTTCGTGCCGGTCAGCTTCATGGGCGGCGTCGCCGGCCAGTTCTTCAAGCAGTTCGGAATCACGGTGTCGGTGGCGGTGCTGTGTTCCCTGCTGGTCGCACGGCTGATCACTCCGATGCTGTCGGCATATTTCTTCAAGTCGCACGTGCACGACGAAAAGGCGGGCGGGGTCGTGCTGCGGACCTATGCACGGATCCTGAGATGGTCGGTGCGCAACCGCTTCATCACGATTGCGGTGGGCCTTCTGCTGTTCGTCGCCTCGATCTGGAGCATCACGCTGCTGCCGCTCCAGTTCCTCCCGGCCCAGGATACCGGGCGATCGCTGCTTGCGGTAGAGCTTCCGTCGGGCTCCGTGCTGTCCGAGACGGCATCGGTCACCGAGGACATCGTCAAGCGGCTGCGCAGCCGGCCGGAGGTGCGCAGCGTCTTCGTCGACGGCGGGCGGAT
>JBEKZK010000397.1:0-4982 GCA_049509935.1 Xanthobacteraceae bacterium
CGCTGTGCTTGCTATGGGCACCCAACGACCACCGCCTGACCAGCTGCTCGCACGAGCGTTTCAGCCCAAGTCGAGGGAGCTCCATGATCGGCACCAGGGGGAATGTCTGGCTCGGCGTCCTGGCATCGCTTGCTGCCGCAATCGTCGGGCCCGCATGGGCGCAGCAGGAGAGGCCGAACGTCGTCTTCATTCTTGCCGACAATGTCGGCTACGGCGACATCGGCGTCTATGGCGGCGGAGAGTTGCGCGGCGCACCGACGCCGCGGATCGATCAGTTGGCGAGCGAGGGGTTGCGCCTGACGCAGTTCCTGGTCGAGCCGGCCTGCACGCCGTCGCGGGCGGCGCTGATGACGGGGCAGTATTCGATCCGCAATGGTCTGTCGCTGATCGCCATCGAAGGTTCCCCCTATTCGCTTCCGGCGCGCGCCTTCACCATGGGCGAGCTGTTCGAGGGCGCAGGCTACGCCACGGCCATCTTCGGCAAGTGGCACCTGGGCAGCGCACCGCAGAGCCTGCCAACCGCCCACGGGTTCGACGAGTTCTACGGCATTCCGCCGGACATATCGTGGGATGCGGCGACCTACGTCGACACCATCGAGCTGACCCACTCGATGCCGGCACCGCCCGGCGTGCTCGTGGCCCGCGGGCCGCAGATCGTCGAGGCGACGGCCGGCGGGCCGTTGCGGACCGTGAAGCCGTTCAACGCGCAAGCGCGCGCCGATATCGACAACGAGCTGGTGGACAAATCGATCGGGTTCATGCGGCGGCAGAAGGCTGCCGGGAAGCCGTTCTTCCTCTACCTGCCATTCTCGATGGGGCACGTGCCGAACCTGCCTTCTGAGCAGTTCAAGGGCAGGTCGCGGATCGGCAACTACGGCGACAAGATGATGGAGGGTGACTTTCACGTCGGCGAAATCCTCGACACGCTCAAGGAGCTCGGCGTCGACGACAGCACCATCGTCGTCTTCGCGTCCGACAATGGACCCTACGGCGAAACCGCGCGAGAATTCGGTAATCAGGGAACGCCGGACATGGGCAATGCCGGCCCGTTTCGCGGCGAATTGGGCGAAGTGACCGAGGGCGCGATACGTACGGCCGCGATCATACGCTGGCCCGGCAGGGTCAAGCCGAGCACCACGTCCTACGCGATGTTCTCGATCATGGATTTCCTGCCGACCTTTGCCCACCTCGTCGGCGGGAGCATGCCGATGGACCGGCCGATCGACGGCGTGGATCAGACCGACGTGCTGCTGGGCAACAGCGCAACGGGGCGCCGCGACAGCCTGTTGAGCTTTATCGGCGGGGACCTGGTCGCGGCGCGCTGGAAGCAGTGGCGCATCTACTTCACCGACATTCACCCGACCGGCAGCGGACCGCAGCGCCAGCCCGGAATTTTCTCGGCAAATGCTCCGATGGCCGGATACCCGAGGGTATTCAATATCGAAATGGACCCGCACGAGGACCTCGTGGTAGCGGGACTGTTTGCCTGGGTATCCGGACCCGCTCTCAAAGTAGTCGCGGAATACCTGCAGTCGCTCAAGACGTATCCGAATCCTCCGGCGCCGAATATCACGCAGTTCGGCGGCGGCTGATTGAACAACGCCAGTGCGAGGATCGCCGGTCAGGTCAACAGGAGCTGGACGATGAGCACGATCCGAAACGGCTAGCTTGCCATGCTCACGGCTCATCACCGGGCAAAGCGCGCTGCGCACCGGCCTTCTCCGCGCCAGCGGCCCGGCTCCTTCTCGGTCGAGCAGGCCATGGAGCGGCTGAGGAACCCGCCCTCCGGCAATTGGCTGGATTGCGGCCCTGCGTAGCTTCGAGCTAACGTCTTGACGGCGGGATCGTCGGCCTTGCCACCCTACAAATCCGGTCGCCGCCATCGAGACAATCCTGAGGGGACTCGCGGCAGTGCTCACCAAAAGAATCCTGTCGACTGTCATGGTCATCGTCGTAGCGAGCGTGGCGTTCCTGGCCTGGGCGGCCTGGAACGAAGGCAGTCTCGGATGGGCGCACATGATCGGGTTGGGCGCCAGCGTTCTCCTCCTCGTCCTGATCTGGTTCTGGCCGGGGACCTGGCAGCCGCGCCAACCCCCGCCTTGAGGCGACATGAATCAAGGTGACCGCGCCCTGACAAGCACCACCACGAACTGTGCTCTTCAAGATACAGTTCGGAGAATTCTCTGCGCAATTGGCAACTTGCCGCTTTTTGCATACCCTGCCGGGAGGTAGCATATAAAAACACGTACTAATTTGGCAGTGGGGGGCGAACATGGATCGAGACAAGGCGTCCACGCTGCGCGGAATGATCATCGGGATTTCCTTTCTGATCCCGCAGGCGGCGCTGGCGGACGAAGGCGGCGTGAGCTTCTGGCTTCCCGGCCTCTACGGGAGCTTGGCGGCCGTTCCGCAACAGCAACCCGGATTTTCGCTGGCGACGATCTACTATCATACCAGCGTGTCCGCGGGCGCCGACGTAGCGCTGGCCCGCGAGTTCGAGATCGGCAGAATCCCAGCGAACGTGGCGGCAAGCGTGAAAGCCAGCCTGAACCTGAATGGCACCGGGGACCTTGGCCTGATCGTCCCGACCTATACGTTCGCGACGCCGGTGCTGGGTGGCCAGGCGACGGTCGGCCTGATGACGGTCGTGGGCAACACCAGCACCTCCCTGGCGGGCACGCTTTCCGGCGCCCTGTCCACGCCGTTCGGCAGCATCCCGTTCATGCGATCCGACAGTATCAGCGATTCCGTCACCGGCTTCGGAGATCTGTACCCCCAGGCGACGCTGAAGTGGAATCAGGGCGTCCACAACTTCATGACCTATGTCACGGGAGACATTCCGGTCGGCAACTACAATTCGGCCAGCCTCGCCAATATCGGCATCGGGCACGGCGCCATCGACGGCGGCGCCGGTTATACCTATTTCAACCCGCAGACGGGCCACGAATTCACCGCGGTCGGGGGCCTGACGTACAACCTCGTCAACCCGGCCACCGATTACCAGAACGGCATCGACTTTCATCTGGACATGGCGGCGTCGCAGTTCCTGTCCAAGCAGCTGTTCGTCGGGCCCGTCGGCTACGTCTATACGCAGTTGACGGCCGACCGCGGCTCCGCTCCCATTCTTGGTCCCATCGAATCGCGTGTCTTCGGCGTCGGGCCGCAAGTCGGTTACATCTTTCCGGTCGGAAACATGCAGGGCGCGGTGAACGCGAAAGCCTACTTCGAGTTCGACAGCCACGACCGGGCCTCCGGCTGGAATACCTGGCTCACGTTCTCGATCTCGCCGGCGGCACCACCCGCAGCATCGCCAATGATCTACAAATGACGAGGCGCTCTCTGGCTCGTCACGCTCAGGCTTTGCGCAAGGCGGGCCTTAGAACCGCTGGAAGACCGCCTTCGACCAGGTCCTCGAGAGCCCCTCTCAGCTCGTCAAAACGTTGAACCCAGACCGGGTCGGCTCCGATGTCTTCCAAGTAGTCCGCCACGCTGTCGATCGCATCGATGTAGCGCGCTCGCGCGCGCTCAGGGTCTCGCGGATTTCCGGCGTCGCCTTGAAGGCCTGTTGCAAGCCGTCGAAGAGTTCAGCCTTCGACTTCGGGTCCCCGGGATGCCGGCAACCGTTGCCCGTGGCCTTGGCGAACGTCGCCCCGTCACGCTTCTGATGTGTCTGGGCATATTTCGTGTCCCCGATAGGAGCGCCAAGCGCCCGCGGCACGATAGATCGACGAATTTGCGTCGTTCGGTGACCGCGACGCATTGCGCGCCGCGATCGGCACCGCAACGACGTTGGTGGGATTGGCCCTATTGGTAGATTTCCTCCTCGACCACGCAACCACACTGCAGGCACTTGTAAATCCGCAACTCCGGCAACGGCCCGAGCTTCGGCGTGATCCGCTGCAGCACCAGAACGGTCGCGCATCGTGGGCAGTATTTCAGCCCGTTCCCCGTGCCTCGGGTTACAGCCTTCACCATCATGACACCGGGCCTCTCGCACGTCCCAGAGCGAAATCGATCGAACCGACGCCGGTCCGATTGCACCGACCTTTTGGTCGCACCAGACCCGGGTGCGACGGCCGCGGCGCCGCCTGGCGTCGGATGAGCAATGAACTCGAAGTGACGGGCTTGCCGCCGGGTCACCCGCTGCATTTGTCAGTTTCCTCTGCGGCCTGCCTCTCGCGGCACTTCGGGCCCGGCCCGCGCATGTAGTGGCGCTCCGGCCGATATGGATCGAGCACACCGCACATCCTCTCGCGCAAAAGGACGCCGGCGCGCCGCCACAGCAGACGGCCGCCCGGACAAGCAGCAGGCGGCGAGCCAATCAGACATTCTCGCATCGCATTCACCGTCGATTTTCTGCAGTCCGACAACGCGTCGGCGAAGGTTGCGGGCGCTTCTAGCACCCCGACCTGTACGGCTCGTGTCCGCCAGATTAATTCGCCGTCATGCCGCGGCGACGATCAAATGCTCGAACGCAGAAGGTGGTTCTTCGGGTCGCGCAAGCCGCCCGATACCTGCCCGGTGCCAAGTCTTTCTGGTGCCCATCACGGTTTGTTGTTCTTGCCGAGCCAACAGCAGCAAGCTCCGCGAGGCAGAACATACCGGCCAATCGCCCTCATCCGGCAACATGATTGCAGATCATTAATCCGCCTGCCACATCGCAGTAATGTCTGTTGCCTCATCAGGCGCCACCAACGCGACGCCGCCGGCGTCCGCAATCAAACATGGGAACGCGTTTCATGACACACGACAAGCCTTGCATTCGACCGTCACGCGGCGCGCTGTCAGGGCGGCGCCTCGCTCTCCTCGCAAGCGTTGCAGGCGTCGGTGCGGTCGTCCTGGTTGCCGGTTCGCAGGGATCATTCTCGCCACCGGCATTTTCAGCCGCGGCATATGCGGCCGAAGCCGGCCAGCACCCGGCCGGGTTCGCCGATCTCGTCGAAAAGGTAAAGCCGGCCGTCATCTCGGTTCGCGTGAAGGTG
>JBEKZK010000398.1:0-4981 GCA_049509935.1 Xanthobacteraceae bacterium
CGCCGGTGCCGGTAGCAATCAGCAGGGTGGGCCCAAAGGGCGGTCTTACGCCCGTCTTCGCGGGCTATGAGCGCTCTTGCGCCGTGCCCACCGTCCACCGCCGATGGTGGGCACGCTTCGCTTTGCCCACCTACATCTGGACACAACATCTGCGCCGGGAAGCAACTACGGCGCCGGCGACAGCTGCAGGTTGGCGATGCCGAGCGCGAGACTGACGCCGAACTGGTTCTCGATGGAAAACGGCTGCAGCGCCACGGTGTTGTTGGAGCCGCCGAGCAGGAAGTTGGCGCCGACGCCGACGCCGAGCGATGCATCGCCGCTGGCCCCCACGTAGGCGCCGGCGAGCCCGCCCGCGGCAAGTCCGCGGGTCGGTGCATAGACCGCCCAGGCCAGCCGGCGTCCGCCGGTGACGCCGATATCGAGGCCCAGCCGGTTGATCGTGCCGGTATAGCTCTCCGGCGGCGCCCCGCTGTCCGGCGTGAAGCGGCAGGTCATCGACTGGAACGACCCGACGATGAGGCCGACGCTCGGCGATATCTGGCACGCCAGCAAGCCCGCCTTGACGCCGTCCGCCACCGGTACGGTGCCGATCGCGCTCAGCGTCGCGGTCGCCCGATAGATCACCCGGTCGCCTCGGTGGATCTGCTCCAGATTGGGCACGTCGGGTGCAATCGCGACGTGGACGTCCCGGCTGTTCGGCCCGCGCAGCCAGACCGTACGCTCCTGGTAGTCGACCGCCTCGACCCGCGCGACGAACTGGATCGTGTCCCTGGAGTCCGCTCCGGGTCGCTCGCCGCGCCGAACGGTGACAGCGTCGCGCATCGCCGGCGCCGGGGCGCCGGGCGCCAGCACGGTGACGACCTCGCGCAGCACGTAGCTCGCCGGCACCGTCTCGCCGGAGTGCACCAGATCGAAGCCCCGCACCTCCGGGCCGGCATGAAACACCGCCTTGTTGCCGAGCGGATCCGTCAGAGTGACGAGCCGCCTTGAGTAGTCGATCGCCGCCACCGTGGTCGTGATGCCCACCGTGCGCACGCTCTCGATGACGATCGCGGCGCGCGGCGCCGATCGCGCCGAGCCCGGCAACGCTGCCGCGGCGATCAGCCCCGCCACCACGAGGACCGAGCTGAGCCTGACCATGTGAGCCCCCTTCTCGACGGACGACCGCTGCAAGCCTGTTCGAACGGCGCCCGAGCCGCCCCCGTGATAGTACGGATATTCCGTTCCTGGAAGCGAGATGCCGCCAGCGCGTGGAGCGCCTGCATCGTCCTTATCCCCCGAACGTGCGCTGGGTCACTGAGCGCCGCCCGCGCAACTCCGACAATATTGGTGCATACGCGGCGAGGAAGCCATGACCGACATCATCACCGGCAGAACGCTGATCGGCTGGGGCTATCAGCCGGGCCCCTGGTTCCCCAAGGCGATCGCGGCGGCGGAAGCGGCGCGGAGATCCGGCGCGGACGAGGCGGAGATCCGCGTCGTCGTCGAGACATTCGCACCGCCGCCGGTGATCCCGTTGCGCGATCCCGGCGGATTGGCGCATCGCATCAATATCTCGGCCGAGCATCCCGACGAGGAGGCGAACATTGCCGCGGTGGAGCGGCATATGATCGAGCTGATGCGGGTGCCGACCATCCGGGCCGGCGCCGTCATGCCGGATGCCTGTCCGGCGGGCGCCGCGCCGGGAACCATTCCGGTGGGCGGCGTGGTCGCGGCCGAGAACGCGATCCATCCCGGCATGCATTCGGCCGACATCTGCGGCTCGATGGCGATCACGGTGCTGGGCGACGTCGATTCGACCCGCGTCCTCGATGCCGGCATGCGGCTCAGCCATTTCGGCGGCGGCGGCCGTGACGCCGGCGACCGGGTGGCGCCGCCGGCCGACCTGCTCGCAGCGTTCGACGCCAACCCGTTCCTCAGACCGATCGTCGCGGCCGCGCGCGAGCACTTCGCCACCCAGGGCGACGGCAACCACTTCTTCTATGTCGGCCGCGTCGCGTCGAGCGGCGAGGTCGCGCTGGTCACCCATCACGGCTCACGCAAGCCCGGCGCCCTGCTGTACCGCGCCGGCATGACCACGGCGGAAAAATTCCGCAAGGCCGTCTCGCCGGAGACGCCGGCCCACAACGCCTGGATTCCGGCCGACACCCGCGAGGGCGAGGATTACTGGTCGGCGCTGCAGGCGATCCGGACGTGGACCAAGGCCAACCACTACGCGATCCACGACCTGATCATCGGGCATCTCGGCCTGCGCCCGCGCGACCGTTTCTGGAACGAGCACAATTTCGTGTTCCGCAAGTCCGATGGCCTGTTCTACCACGCCAAGGGCGCAACGCCGGCGTGGCCGGGGTTCGCCGACGACAGCAACGGGCTGACCCTGATCCCGCTCAACATGGCGGCGCCGATCCTGATCGCGCGCGGCCGCGACGCCGAGAACGGCCTCGGGTTCGCGCCGCACGGCGCCGGCCGCAACTTCAGCCGCTCGGCCTATATGCGCCGCCACGCCGGCAAGACCGAGGCGCAGCTGGTTGCCGAGCAGACCGCGGGCATCGATGCGCGCTTCTTCTGCGGCATCCCCGACGTGTCGGAGCTGCCCGGCGCCTACAAGGACGCGGCCGGCATGCGCCGGCAGATCGACCGATACGGACTGGCCGAGATCGTCGACACGATCGAGCCGGTGGGATCGATCATGGCGGGGGACTGGCAGCGCCCGTTTCGCGACCGGGCGCGCACCAAGAACTCCTCGCGATCGTGACAGCCCCAAGCCTCGACCCTCCCGGCCGGCACCGCGAGCGCCGGCTCACGGATCCTCAGGCCGTGATCCAGTGCCCGACCTGCGGCCAGGTTCGCGCCAGCGAGGTCGCGCCCATGAACAGGCTGAAATGTCCGCCGGGTGCGGTCGCCTTCTCGATATCGTGCGGAGCCGTACCGACGCGCCGTTCGGTCGCGAAGATCTGTTCCGGCGCCACCAGCTCGTCGTCTTCCGCCGCGACCAGGAACATCGGAGCGCGGACCCGTGCCAGGTCGATCCGGCGGCCGAGCGCGACGAACCTGCCCTCGGCGAGCCGGTTCTGCTTGAACAGCCATTCGACCACCTGAAGATAGTAGGTGCCGGGCAGGTCGACGGTAGATGCGTACCATCGCTCGAACGACGTCACGAGGGCGCGCCGGCGGTCGGGCGCGATGCCGGCGGCAAGCTGCAGGGTCCGGCCGATCGCGTCGGCGTCGGGGGGCCGCAAGCCGAACTGCTCGAGCAGGCGCGACCCCAGCATGCGGCCGCGACCGAACTCGACCAGCGCATCGAATACGCTCAGCGGCACGTCGGCGGCCAGCGTCGAGAGCGCAGATCGGCCCGCCGCAATGTCGACCGGGGCTCCGGCGAGCACGAGCTTGCGCACCTTGGCGGGAAAGCGCGCCGCATAGGCGAGCGCCAGCCAGCCCCCCTGGCACAGGCCGACGAGATCGGCCTTGCCGCCGAGCTCGTCGACCGCGACGTTGAGATCGGCCAGATAGCTGTCGATCGACATGAAGCGCATCTCCGGCGTGGCGGAGCGCCAGTCCGTGACCCGCAGCCGGGCGAGGCCGTTGGCGCGCAGCGCCTCCACCAGACTGTGGCCGGTCGCGAAGTCCGTGATGTTGGCGCAGTGCAGCGCGAACGGCGCGCAGACGAGGCAGGCGGCGCCCTTGGCGCCGGCGGAGAAATCACGCAGCCGCATCGTGGGCAGATCGAGCACCACCGCGTTGGCCGTCGTCCATCGCGACTCGGGGACCGCGGTCTCGGCCTCGTCGGGAGCCGCGAGATGCGCGAGCTCATGGGCAAAGGCGGACGCCATCTCGCCCGCCGAGGCCACGGCCAGGGCCGGCCACAGAAATGCTACCGGAGGGAACAACGAATCCGTCAGGTTGTCACGATACGGCATCACGAAGCCTTGGCGCGATCGCTCTCCTCGTCGGGTCCGGCGATCACCATGCCGGATACCGGCTCCACCCAGGCGAGGTGGTTGCGCACGCTCTTGACGCCGGGAACGTTCTCGGCAAGCACGCCGGCAGCCTCGCGCTGATGGTCCGCGACGATGACGCCCCACAGATCGACGACCCCGTTGCGCACCACCACCTCGATGAGATTCTTCGGCGCCCATGGCTGACGCTCGAGCTCGGCGATCACCCGGGCGCGGATCGCCGCGTCGTCGGCGGCGGCGGGCAACGCCTCGCGGCTCAGGCTCGCCAGGGCGTGCAGAAGGTTGGCGCGGCTGACGATGCCGACCATGGTATCGCCGCGCACCACCGGGACCCGCTTGATGCGGCGCTTCTCCATCAGGCGCACCACGTCGTCGAGATCGGCATCCTCGGAGATCGTGACCGGCTCGGCCGTCATGACCTCGTCGACCCGGCGGCCGTGGGTGTGAACGTATTCGCCGGCCAGCGATCCCGGCCCGGTGATGAATTCGAGCCAGCGCGGCCGTTTGCGCTGCGTGCCGGTCTCGACACGACGCAGAAAGTCGCCCTCGCTCACCACCCCGACCAGATGCCCGGCGGCGTCGACCACCGGCAATCCGCTGATCCTGTTCTGCAGCATCAGCTGCACGGCCTGCTGGACCGACGCATCGGGGGCGACCGATATCACCTGCCGCGTCATCACATCGCTCACCTTCACGGCGATCCTCCACGGTTGGGCCTTGACCCGGCCGCCCGACGCACGATCTCCGCCCGGCCCCCTGCCGGGCACCCACGTCTCAGAGGCATCGATGGCCGGAACACCGTCCGCACCCCGACGGCAGACTGATTCCACCTGACCAGAATATACGCTAGTACGAGCGCGACCGCGGGGAATTGATCTTGGTCAACGGGTGGGCACCGATCGGCTAGTGCACCGATTCCGAAGTTCGCATCACTTGGCGACATCCTCTGGTGCGAACTTCGGAATCCAAAGGTGCACTAGCAAGTCTATGATTCTAGTGCGGCTTTTAGGATTTGAAGTTCC
>JBEKZK010000399.1:0-4952 GCA_049509935.1 Xanthobacteraceae bacterium
CTTTCCTCGCCCGGAATCCGCTCGAAGCTCCTGCGCAACAGCCGAGAAACGTACGCCGTCACTGTCAGGCCCTCCTCCGCAGCCCGCCTCATATTGGTTCTCCCTGCGGCTCATATAGCGTCATTTTCTGCCGAATGCGACGACGCAAGCCGATTTCCTATGCGAGACTGCGGCTATTCGGTTTCGACGTCTTCCAGCCTGATCCCGCGCCCGGCATGCAGACTGTCGCGCGCTCGCTCGATCCGCCTCAGGAACCGCGGATCGTTCTCCAGCCGATAGTCGAACCAGTCCTCCTCCGATGCGAACCCGATCAGCACCCCGGCCGGCTTGCCGTGACGTGTGATGACAATCTCCTGCGTCTCGGCCTCGCGAAGATAGCGAGACAGGTCGTCCTTGATCTCCGAGAGCGGAACTTCCTTTACGCCGGATTTGCGAAACGTGCGAGCCATGTGTCGGCCTCCGACTTGGCCACGATCGCCAAAACCTGGACGGTCGCGCCGGTCACGTCGTAGATAGCCAGGTTCCTTTGATCGTCAAACCGCTTTGCCTTCGTCGCCACCGAGCCGGCGGCGCACGCCCCAGCCGGCGAGCACGGCCTCGATCTGCTCCGCCACGAAGTGGCGCGCGCTCTCGACGTCGTAGCCGTTTTCCAGGAGGTCGTCGTACTCGGTCAGTACGTGGCGCACGTAGGCGACCATCGACAGCCAGGCGGCGGTCTCCGGTGCGGCGGTGCGCAGGCCCGGGCTGTCGAGCGCGTGATCGAGGACCGCGGCGCGCTCGTGCGCCGGAATGCGCGGCGCCAGCCGCCGGATGGCGTCCTCGATGCCGGCGCGGCGGTTTTGCGTCATCGGCCGAGTTCGGGAGCGGCCCGGCGTCAACGATCGCCGGAATCGCGGCCGAAGCCCGCCATGTGCTCAGGGCTGGAGCCGAGGTCGGAAACCCCCGAATCGACCAACCCCCGCGCGCGCCTCATCAGCCCGGCCAAGCTCGGCGGCCTGCGAGGATTGCGTGGCGATGCCAGCACCAGCCGCAGCCCTTGCTCGACCAGATCCTCGAGCTTGCAGCCGCGCAGGGCGGCCTCCGCCTCGGCCCGACCGTAGAGGTCATCCGGCACGTCGATGGTCGTCTTCATGTCAGCCCACGGTCCGCATGAAACCATAAACCGATATTTGTCCCATGGTGGCCGCCTGTTCAAGCCCGTTGCGGGCGCGGCCGACACACCGTCCGATCGGCGGCCGGACGCCGCTCCGTCCGGATCCTCCGGATCATCCCGTGCGTATTTTCCCGGATCGAGGTCTTCAGGTCGCGGCATCGCCTGCAGCCGGCCGCGCCCCAACAAACAAAGCGGCCGTTCGTTTAGCAAGTCGTATATGTCGTGGCGGGAAATCCGCGCAATCGCGTGACCCTTTGCAAATAAGTTTCGACCAGGGTGGCCCGAGGACCAACGTCGCGGGTCTCGCGCCTGGCGACTATTTTTGCAGAGGCATCCATGACCGTTTCCTTTGACCCTCGCTCCGTCGTCGCCAAGACCTGGAAGCAGGGGCAGCAGGATCCCGGGGCCGATGGCACGCAAGGGGCCGTCGGCACCGGCGCCATGCTGGGCTTTGCGGATGTGGCCGCCGATCGGACCCTCAGCCCGGGACTCGCCGCTGCCTTCCAGGCGGCTGGCCAGGCCGGTGCCGAGCCGGCGCCGGCTCCTTATGCGATGTTCTCCGCGGCGAGCGCGGTCGCGCCGGCGGCGGCGGCCCCCTCGGTGGGGACGGGGACGACGGGCTCCTCCGCTCCGGCCACCGCAGCGGCGGCCGCGGCCAACCCCTCCGCCGCCCCGTCCTGGGTCGGCACCCTGTCGACCGCGTCGATCGCCGCCGACATGACCGCCGCCGACGTCAACGGGACCGTCACCTACTCCGGGCTCAAGACCCTGCTCACCGATCTCGATGCGACACTGACGTCGTCCAGGACCACGCTCACCGCCGCCGAGCTGTCCGATCTCAGGAAGATTGCCGCCAACCTCGACAACGGCATGACGACGTCGTCCTACCTGACGGGGATCATGAACGGCGTCGTCAACGCCAACGCGGCAAACGCCACCTGGACCGGGGGAGCCGCCTCGTCGACGGCGCTCGGCAACCTCGCCGCCGGCTCCTCCGCCACCCAGCTCTCCGAGCTCGTCGGCAAGTGGTTCCTCGGCACCGACCTTCCGAGCTCGAAGGTCTCGATGGGCGGCGCTCCCACCTTCTCGGTCTCCTACTCGGCCTCCTCGGGCCCGCTGTTCGGCTCGACCGGCCCGAGCATGAGCGACGTCAACCAGGGATACCTCGGCGACTGCTATCTCCTGTCGAGCCTCGCCGAGGTCGCCAAGCAGAACTCCGGCATCATTTCGTCGATGTTCACCGCTGACGGGAACAATACGTACGGGGTGCGCTACTTCGTCAACGGCGTCGCCGAGTACGTCACGGTGAACAATTCGCTGACCAGCGCCTTCAATTCCGGCACCGACATCTGGGCGAGCCTCGCCGAGAAGGCCTACGCGCAGCTGCAGGCCGGCGGCGTCGTGACCGGGAACTCGGTCAATGCCGGCAATTCCTGGACGACGATCGGCAACGGCGGCGCTCCGGAATTCGCGCTGGAGGAGATCACCGGAGCGTCGGCGATCACCGACTTCAGCAGCAACAGGAGCTCGTGGTCGACCACGGTCTACAATTCGTCCTTCGCGGTGACCAAATACTCCACCGGAGGCACCGCGGCGACGGTGCTCGGCACGCTGGCCGCCGACCTCGCCCAGGGCGACGATCTCGTCCTGTCGTCGTGGACCAACGCCACCGACAGCTCCGGCAGGACGACCCTGGTCGCCGATCATGCGATGTCGATCTACGGCTACGACAGCACCACGGGCATGCTCGAGGTGCGCAATCCCTGGGGCACGGAGAGCGGCCAGACCTGGGACACGACGTTCGAGGTGAGCCTGTCGACGCTGCAGGCCGACGGCGACACCATCACGGTCGACAACATGGGGACCGGCCCCGCCGCCCCAACCCTGACGGCGCAGACGGCGACACAGACCTGGAGGCTCGGAGCGGCGGTCAACTTCGCCCTGCCGGCGACCACGTTCACCGACCCGCATGCCCAAAAGCTGACCTACAGCGCAACGCTCGCGAGCGGCCAGGCCCTGCCGTCCTGGCTGAGCTTCAATGCGACCACCGGCACGTTCACCGGCACAGTCCCCAACACCGCCGCCGGGCTGAGCCTGAAGATCACCGCCACCGACACCAGCGGCCTCTCCGCCTCCGAGACCTTCTCGGTGCTGACGCCGGCCACCGCGCCGGTTCTGGCGGTGCAGACGGCGACGCAGACGTGGAGGCTCGGACAGGCCGTGAGCTTCGCCGTGCCGGCGACCACCTTCACCGACCCGCAGGCGGAGAAGCTGACCTACAGCGCAACGCTCTCGACCGGCGCGGCGCTGCCGTCGTGGCTGAGCTTCAACGCGAGCACCGACACGTTCACCGGCACCGTCCCCAACACCGCCGCCGGGCTGAGCCTCAAGGTCACCGCCACCGACACCAGCGGCCTCTCGGCATCCGACGCCTTCTCGGTGCTGACCCCGGCCACCGCGCCGGTTCTGGCGGTGCAGACCGCGACGCAGACGTGGAGGCTCGGACAGGCCGTGAGCTTCGCCCTGCCGGCGACCACCTTCACCGACCCGCAGGCGGAGAAGCTGACCTACAGCGCAACGCTTTCGAACGGCGCGGCGCTGCCGTCGTGGCTGAGCTTCAACGCGAGCACCGACACCTTCACCGGCACCGTCCCCAACAGCGCCGCCGGCCTGAGCCTCAAGGTCACCGCCACCGACACCAGCGGCCTCTCGGCATCCGACACCTTCTCGGTGCTGACACCGGCCGCCGCGCCGGCTCTGGCGGTGCAGACCGCCAATCAAAGCTGGGCGACCGGCAAGGCGGTGACCCTCGCGCTGCCCGCCGGGACGTTCACCGATCCGCAGCACGAAACGCTGACCTATGCGGCGACGCAGGCCAACGGGACGGCGCTCCCGGCATGGCTGAAATTCACCGCCGCGACCGAGACGTTCTCGGGGACGGCGCCAATCAGCGCATCGACGCTCAGCCTGAAGGTGACGGCGACCGATACCAGCGGATTGTCGGTGTCGGAGACCTTCACCGCCACCATCGCGGCAGTCGCCGCGCAGTTCACGCAGACGATCTCCTCGCTCGTCTCCGGCGCGGCATCGGCCGGCGCCGGCCTGCAGCAACTCGCGTCCGTGCCGGCGCCGACGCTGGCGTCCCCGGTGCATTAACTCGAATCGAAACACATTGTCCTAGATTGCCCGCGCGACGAAGCGGGGCTTTCCATGCGTGCGTGCTCGGATAGTGGTGCCTGGTCACTGGCGCTTGCCCTTCATCTGCTGGGCATTGTCGCCGACCCGGCGCGCATCCAGCACGAGACCGGCAAGGCGGACGCGCTCGGCGAGGACGACCTGCTGCGCGCCGCGCGGACGTTTCCGATCAAGGCGAAGGCCGTCGCCTCGTCGCTCCGGCGGCTGGCGAGGACGCCGCTGCCGGCGCTGGCGCTGCTGCGGTCCGGCGCCTTCGCGGTGATCGGCAAGGTCACCGAGGACGGCGTGCTGATTCAAGGGCTGGGCGATGCGACGCCGCGCCTGCTCTCGTTCGGCGAATTCGAGCGCGAATGGTCGGGCCGGATCATTCTGCTCGCCAAGCGCGCCGCCCTGTCGGACACCGCCCGGCGCTTCGACCTCACATGGTTCTGGGGCGCCGTGCACAAATATCGCGGCGTGCTCTACGAGGTTCTACTGACCTCCTTCGTCATCCAGCTGTTCGCGCTGGCGACGCCGCTGATCTTCCAGACGGTCATCGATAAGGTGCTGGTGCACCGCGGCCTGTCGACGCTCGAAGTCATGGTCGCCGGGCTGGCGTTGATCG
>JBEKZK010000004.1:0-25171 GCA_049509935.1 Xanthobacteraceae bacterium
GCGAACTTCGGAATCCAGAGGTGCACTAGCAAGTCTATGATTCTAGTGCGGCTTTTAGGATTTGAAGTTCCTATGACGAGCGCGCCGCACATCTGATAGGAACTTCAAATCCGCCGCACTAGACCGATCAGTGAGCGGTGACGTCGGGTTCCGCGTGCGGCCGGTCCGCCCCCGTGCTCCGCGCCGCCTGGCGAACCTGCCAGAATCGAAGCACGCGGCGTGCGGTCGACCGCGACAGCCGATCGAAATCATGCCGCACCGTCTGCAGGTCGATCGCCGAGACGCCACGGCCGCCACGGCCGATGGAGACCAGCGCGCACAAAGTGTGCCATTGCAGATCGGCGGATTTCGCCAGGATCACGATCGGATCGATCCGATCGTCGCGCATCACGCCGTCGACGATATCGATGGGCATGTTGCAGAGCAGCGCGAGCGCCGCGACGACTTCGTCGAAGCGGCCGGCTCTGGCAAAGGATTCGAGGTCGCGCTCGCCGAGCTTGCCGTCCTCGTACATCGACCGCACCATGTCGGCCGCGCTCCCCTCCCGGGTCGTGGACAGCTCGACCGTGACTTCCGCCGAGACTTTCGCCAGCACGCGCTCGACCTCGACCTTGACCTCGTCCGGCGCGACCGCGAGCAGGTGTCGGTGCACGACCTCGGCCGCTTGCGTCACCAGCGCGTGGATCAGATGCGGCGGGACGTCGCGGCGCCCGACCACCTGCTCGGCGAGAGCTCCATCGTTGCGGGCACGGTCGACCAGCACGCCGAACCCGGCCTGGGAGAACCGCGCACCGGAATTTCCCGCGACCTTCCTCAGCACCGCATTGCTTCCGCGGCGCACCAGCGCGTCTGTGACGATCTCGTCGATGCGCTTGCGGTTCGACATCGCCAGGAGATGCGCCTGACTCTTGGTCTCGGCGATGTCGAGCAGGTCGGCCTCGGTGAGCTGCAGCGACAGCATGAGCACCGGGCCGGCGACCGCGACGTCGTCGTGACGTGCGAGGCGACGGATCACCTCCACCGGGGCGTTGGCGATGGGGGCCAGCCGTTCACCCAGCACGACCAGCGCCTTGATCTCGATCTGATCGATCAGATGCCCGATCACGTCATCGAACAGCGCGACCTGATCATCGTTGAGCCGACTCGCGGCGTTGAGGAACAGATCAGTGACGCTGCGTAGCGTGTCGGCGCGACGATCGGCAGATCCACGTTGCACCGCCTCTTCGATCTCAGCGATCAACGACTCGCCTTCGCGCATCATTGTTCCCCTTGCATCCTGGAGCTTGGCGGCCATGGTGTTGCGACCTCGCGATCTTGCGTTCCGATCCCGGCCGTCTGCTCCACACAGTCCGGCCGATGACCCGTCTAATCCGAAATGATGAATTTGAGGTTCTTGCGGCCCGTCCAGATTCGCGGCCCTGATCGCGGACAGATGTGCGCTGCTTGCTGGTTGTCGCTACGTAAGGGGATGTTCAAACAGCATCCGCCGCTTGGAGGCCGTCGACCGCACGAACGGCTGTCGCTCGAAGATCTGATCGCCATCGGCCGCATCGTGACTCATGATCACGCCGATCGGCCTCACCGGAACGGAAACGCCGGCGTCGACAGCACGACGCAATCCGAACATCGGACGAGGGAACGACTGGCGCGGCGGCCGGACCGGTGTCGGCGCCGAAATGCTCCGACGCCATACGGCCACACGGCCGAGCGTGACGATGACGCGGCGGCAATCCGGGACAGCGTCGCGCGCCGTCGCCAGCCGCGTCGGATCGACGGCGACCTTCCCCGGCGGAACCTTTAGCCAGAGGGGGTCCGGAAGGCGTCCACGCCGGCGAAGAACGATGCACGGTTGCCGTCGAGAGTCCGCTAACCTGAGGTCATATCGGACGAATAAACTGAAAAGCACTCGGGCGACGGCCGCAGGACTTTAGCGTCAACCGAGCGCTTTTCCACGACGCAGCACGACGCAGCGGGATGTCGTCCGCGCGGAGGCTCAATCACCAAAAATTGATCATCTCGACGTGAGACAGAACACGCGCGCGCCAGACGTCGGCTTCGCCGCCGATTGCAGGCCGGCCCTACGAGACCGCGCCGCCGGCTGCGGCGAAGCGGGGCTGCCACTCACGCGGCGTCCGCGTGTCGGTGGTCGCAGCCTCGAGCAGGGCGCGGAGCTGGCGGCCGGGCGTCGGCATGCCGAGGAGGAAGCCCTGAACCTCGTCGATGCTATGCTCGGCCGCGATAAGGGCGAGCTGCTGCTCGGTCTCCACGCCCTCGATCACGACGGAAAGGCCGAGCTCTGCGCTCAGCCGGGCGACGCCATGCAACAGGGTCCATGAGCGCTCGTCGGTCCCGAGCCCCTGCAGGAATGACCGGTCGATCTTGACCTTGTGCAATGGCAGACTGTGAAGGTAGCTCAGGCTGGAATAGCCGGTTCCGAAGTCGTCGAGCGATATCCTGACACCGTCGTCGCGCAACCGAAGCAGCGCCGCGCGGGTCGCCTGGGTGTCCAGCAACAGGACCGATTCGGTGATCTCCACCTCGAGTCGATTCGCCGGGAGGCCGGACATCGTCAAGGCCTCGTGGATGTCGGCAACGACGTCGCCGCGAGCGAATTGCACGGGCGACAGATTCACGGCGACCCGAATCCGGTTCGGCCATCTCGTGCACTCCTGGCAGGCGCGTTGCAGCACCCAGCGGCCGAGATCGACGATCAGCCCCATCTCCTCGGCCACCGGAATGAACTCGGCGGGCGAGATCATGCCGCGTTCGCGGTGCGGCCAGCGCAGCAATGCCTCGCAGGTCGAAATACTGCGGGTCTTCAGCTCGTAGAGCGGCTGGTAGTGGATCTCGAAGGCATCGTTGCCGAGCGCATTCCTCAGATCGGTCTCGAGATCGCGCCGCGCCCGCGCCCTGACCTCCATCTCCGGCTCGAAGAACCGCCAGGTGCCGCGCCCGTCGAATTTGGCCCGATAGAGCGCCATGTCGGCGTTCTGCAGCAGGATTTCGGCAGTGACGCCGGCATCCGAGGTCACCGCGATGCCGATGCTCACCGCGATGACGAGGCGGTGGCCGTCGATGCGGTAGGGCTCGCTCACGACATCGATGATCCGCCGGGCGAGCGTCGCTGCCTCCTCGGGTTTGCTGATCGGCGACTGCAGCACGATGAACTCGTCGCCACCGAAGCGGGAGATGACATCCGACTCGCGAACGATACCGCGGAGGCGATCGGCGACCGCGCACAGCAGGTGGTCTCCGACCGCATGCCCGAGCGTGTCGTTGATCTGCTTGAAATGATCGAGGTCGACGAACATGACCGCCCAGGACTCGGTGCGGCGATCCGGGTCAGCCAGAAAACGGTCCATCTGGTCGTGGAAATAGCTGCGATTGGGCAGGCCGGTGAGCGCATCGTAGCGCGCCATGTGGGCAATCTTGGCTTCCGCGTTCCGGCGATACGTGACATCCTCGATGAGAACCACCGATCCGCCGCTCTCCATCGGCTGGAACGTGAAGGCAAGCGCCCGGTCGCCCCGGATCTCAACCACGAGATCGTCGCTGCCGCGGCCCGACAGGTGACCGTCGAACAGATCGAGCAGGCGCTCCGGCGAGCAGCTGGTGACGGTACCGGCGGGAACGCATTCGAGTAGCAGCTCGCGTACCGAGACGTGTCGCCGCACGATGTCGCGGCCGACCCCGAGCAGGTCGCCGAGACGTCGGTTGGAGACCACGACACGACGCTCACGGTCGAACATGCACAGGCCGTGCGGCATGTTGTTGAGTGCGGTGTTGAACCGAGTGGCGAGCGACGCCGCCTCCCGGGTGGCGCAGAGCGCCCGCATCTTGGTCTCGTGCAGGCTCGCCGAGATGCGCTTGACGCCGACGAAGAGCAGGATGATGAGGCACCCGATGCTCTTGTAGTAGGCGTCGTCATGGAGCAGCAGGGCGAGCGCAAGCGGCGCGCAGGCACAGATGATCTGCAGCGACACGATGTGCGACCTGCCGCAGTTTCTTCCGATGCCGGCCGCGACGTATCCGATCGTTACCGATGTGCACAACAGATGAACCGCCGGATCCCTGGTCGTCGTGATGGCAAGAAAGCACCATAGGCCGAGCAGCGAGGTGTAGGCCCCGACGCCGAGCGCGTAGCGAATTTCCCATGTTCGGGTTGCGGCGGCGGTCGGCGGCGGAACGCGCCTGGCGTAGGCATTCATGTCCCCGGCGCGCGCCATTCCGACGAGCGCGAGCGCGACGGCGATGCCCCAGAAGCGCCAATCGTCGATCTTCCAGGCGATAAGGATACCCGCGATAGTTGCGCAGAGCGCACCGGCAAGCATCGACGCCGCGTCGACGAACAGCGAATCGACAAGAGAGACGTAGATCTCGTCCGGCAAGTGGAGGTTCGGCCTGCAGTCGCGGTTCAGCAAGGTAAGCATCTGGTTCCGTGTCATGAAAACGAGGCTGAATGCAGTGTAGGGACATTATATGAAGATTCTCTTCAACTATTTGCCGCGACTGGTCTGTGAAATCTCTGGTCTGACCAGCGACCGATCGATTCGTCACCCGACCCCGCCCCAATCTCGACTATAATACTGTCAAACACCTGGGCGACGACCGGCAGCCGGCAGTGAGCACCTAAGGTAACGGCGCGCCATCGAGCTCTGCAACGCGACGTAAACTGTGTTGCGAATCTCACGCGATTTCAGGGCGGCACCAGACTGGCGAAAGATCGACCCGTCTTCCGCGGCCGCTGATGGCACCTTGCGCGGGCGCGTGGTTCAATGGTTGCTGCGCACGAATTCGGTAGAATGCGGCAGCGAGCCCCGCTAAATCCCGATCCCGCCCGTCCGCCCGACAAGACCATGGCTCGCGTGGGGCGCGCCGCGCGGCCGGGCTTGCCGGCCTGCATCGCCGCCGACCCAGACCGGGCAGCCCTCGGAGAACCCCATGTCCAGCCCACTCCACCACCTCAGCGCCCAGGATCTCTCCACGGCCTACCGGGCCGGCCGGCTGTCCCCCGTGGAGGTCACACGCGCAGCGCTCGATCGGATCGCAGCCTGGGAGGACAAGCTCAATGCGATGTACATCACCGACGCCGACGGCGCGCTCGCCCAGGCCGCGGCCTCCGAGCAGCGCTGGCGCCAAGGCGCGCCGCTCAGTCCGATCGACGGCGTGCCGATCACCATCAAGGACAATATCGCCACCCGCGGCGTGCCGACGCCGCTGGGCGCCGGATCGGCGGATCTGACGCCCGCGACCATCGATGCGCCGCCGGCCGCCCGCGTGATGGAGGCCGGATGCGTCCTGCTCGGCAAGACCACGATGCCGGACTTCGGGATGCTGTCGTCGGGGCTGTCGAGCTTCCACGGCATCACCCGCAATCCGTGGAATACGCGGAGAAACACGGCCGGCTCCAGCTCGGGTGCCGGCGCCGCCATCGCGGCCGGCTACGGCCCGCTGGCGCTCGGCACCGACATTGGCGGCTCCGTGCGGTTGCCGGCGGCCGCCAATGGCATTTTTGCGCTCAAGCCCAGCCTCGGCCGCATTCCGATCTACCCTCCGTACATCGGTCGCGTCACCGGACCGATGACCCGCACGGTGACCGACAGCGCCCTGCTGATGAACGTGCTGACCAGGCCGGACCCACGCGACTTCATGGCACTGCCCTACGAGGCGTGCGATTGGCCGGGGTCGCTGGAGCAGGACATCAAGGGCAAGAGACTCGGCCTCGTCCTCGACATCGGCGTGGGGATGAAGCCGCAGCCAGCCGTGCTCCATGCCATCGAGGCAGCGGCCAAGGAATTCGAGCGTGCCGGCGCGATCGTCGAGCCGGTGGGGCCGGTCCTCACGCAGAGCATGGCGGATGGCTTCGAGCGCTTCTTCGCGGCGCGGATGCTCGCCGAGGTCGACTCGCTCCCGGCGGAACGCCAAGCCAGGATCCTGCCGTTCATCCTCGCCTGGTCTAGGCGCGCGGCGAGCTGGAGCGCCGTCGATGCGGTACGCGGCTACGCCGAGATCATGCTGATGCGGGAAAAGGCGGTGGCGGCGGTCCAGCCCTACGATTTCCTGATCAGTCCGACATCGCCGATCACCGCCTATGCGGCCGAGGACGCCGCCCCCGGCAATGATCCGCACCGGGCATTCCCGCACATCGGATTCACTTTCGCGTTCAACATGTCGGAACAGCCGGCGGCCTCGATCTGCGCGGGGTACGACGGTGATGGCCTGCCGATCGGCCTGCAGATCGTCGGCCATCGCTTCGACGATATCGGGGTGCTGCGGATGGCGCGTGCCTACGAGAAGATGCGGCCGGCCCTCCATCCATGGCCTGAGCCGTGAGGCGGCGGCGGATGCAGAGACGGCCACCGGCTCATGGCCTGGCCTGCCGCGCCTCGGCGGCGAGCGCCAATCCCCGCTTCACGGCCGGTCGTGCCTTGACCTGCTCGAGCCAGCGCTTGACGTGAGGAAACTGATTGGGGTCCTGGCCCTGCCGCTCCCACGCCGACGTCCAGCCGATCGATGCGATGTCGGCGATCGAGTAAGCCTCGCCGGCAAGATACGGATGGGCCGCCAGCTGTGCATCCATCACGCCGTAGAGGCGCCTGCATTCGTTGGTATAGCGCTCGATCGCATAGGGAATCTTCTCGGGCGCGAACAGACGGAAATGATGGGCTTGCGCGGCCATCGGCCCGAGCCCGCTCACCTGCCAGAACAGCCACTCGTCGACGCTGACGCGGGCGTGTTCATCGGTCGGATAGAATTGCGCGGTCTTGCGGCCGAGATACTGCAGGATCGCTCCCGACTCGAACACCGAGATCGGCCGTCCGCCCGGCCCCTCGGGATCGACGATCGCGGGAATCTTGTTGTTGGGCGAGAGCGCCAGAAAGCTCGCTTCATACTGCTCGCGCTTGGCGATATTGACCGGATGCACGTCGTAGGGCAGGCCGCACTCCTCGAGCATGATCGAAACTTTCCAGCCGTTCGGCGTCGTCCAGTAGTAGAAGTCTATGGGCTTGCTCTGCGCCTGCGCCATGGAACAGCTCCGTGGAGGGAATCAGCGGATCCAAACCAGCGATTGCGTCCCGGCGGCGCCTCGGCCGACGGCAACGCGCGCTCACTCTCCCACGGCTTGGCGTCGATTGGGACTCCCACCGGCGGATTCAGCCTGCCTGTGGATCGGGCGCGCTGGACGCGGCCGCCCGACCGGGCCAGCCCCGGAGCTTGGGACGAACCGCAGCGACTATCCGGCGCTCTCGCGATAGACCGGGCATTGCAGGCCCGACTCGGGATCGGCCGTCCGCGCGCGAACCGCGAAGGTGTCGATGCATGGATCGATCGTCGACGCGACCGCCGGTGCGCCGTAGGCGGCCTCGTGCGGCCACGAGGCGTGGAGCACATACGAGTACGTGGCCGCCGCGCCAACGGCCACCATCGTGGCAGCGGCGATCACCATGATGGTGACCAGGCAAACGAGAACTTCACGCAGGTCGAGGTTCATGGCATGGCCCTCCGGGCCCCCAGGGGCCGCAAGCGCAGAGCCGCTACGCACCGCGTCGGCGGATGGCCGGCCCTGTCATCCAACTCCGGCGTCCTCCGGGCGGTTCCCTACTCCGGGCCGACCCGCGATCGCACCGATCATATATCGGTGATGTGGCATCTCGACCGCGCCCAACAATCGCCGGGGGACGGAACTGACCCTTTGGCCAAACGGAACAATGCCGCCGCCGCCAAGCGAACGATCGTGCACAAAAAAACGTGATTCAGCGTGACCCTCGTGTGACCGGCACGCCGCGGCCACGGCATTGCGGCCTGCCCCGACGATGGATAGGTCCCGACTAGATCGACGACAGGGTTGGCGATGGACCGTCTCACCAGCATGACGACGTTCGTGAAGGTGGTGGAGCACGGTGGGTTTTCCGCCGCGGCGCGGGCGCTGGACATCTCTCCCAGCATGGTCACCACCCACGTGCAGTCCCTGGAGGAACGGCTGGGCGTGCGGCTGCTCAACCGCAGCACCCGTCGGGTCGGCCTCACCGAGGTTGGACAGGCCTACTTCGAACGCTGCGTGCAGATTCTCACCGAGCTCGACGACGCCGACCAGGTCGCGCAGGCGCTGCACTCGACGCCGCGCGGCACCTTGCGACTCAACACCTCGATCGTGATGCCGCCATTCATCGCCCCGGTCATTGCCGAATACGTAAAGCGGTATCCCGATGTCGGGGTCGAAATGGTGATCAGTGATCGGATGGTCGATCTGGTGGAGGAAGGCTACGATCTTTCGATCCGCATCACGCCGATTCCCGACTCGAGCCTGATCGTCCGAAGCCTGGCAAGCTATCAGCTGGTGGTCTGCGCGGCGCCCGAATATCTGGCGGCGCGCGGCGCGCCGCAGCAGCCGTCGGATCTGGTGCATCATAATTGCCTGGTGTTTTCCCAATCGCACTGGGACACCGAGTGGCGATTTGCCGGTCCGGGCGGGGAGCAGCGCATCCAGGTGTCCGGAAACATGCGCAGCAACAGCGCCGTGGCCCTACGGCTTGCCGCACTGCATGGCCAGGGCCTTCTGGCGACGATGAGCTTTCATGTCGCCGACGACATCAAGTCGGGCCGGCTGATCCCGGTCCTCGACGAGTTCATGGCGGCCGAGCTGTCGATTCTGGCGGTCTATCCGCATCGCCATCGGCTGTCGGCCAAGGTGCGCAGCTTCATCGAAATGCTGGCGCGGCACTTTCGCGAGGACCCGTTGTGGGCGTCCTCGTCTGCCGCGCGCGCCGCCGCCTAAAAATCGATGTTTCCGATCACGGCCCGCCGGGGGCCGGGAGGCTCAGGGCCTCGCGGGCGGCAGGAAGCGCCGCATCCGCCATTGCGGCATAGCCCTGGGCGGTCGGATGGACGGCCCCGCCATAGAGCGCGCTGGTGATCCCCCAGATCGCGTCGTGAATGTCCACCGGCTGGACCAGTCCGGGCAGGCCGAGCGGGTATGTCATGGCGGTGAAATAGCTGTCGTTCGCGGTCCTGATCCAGCGAGCGCGTGACGCATAGGGGCGGAACTCCGAAGCCTCCCGGTCGCACACCAGCGGGTCGGTTGCAGCCTCGGCGAGATTGTGCTGGAAGCTCTGCCCGGACGCCGGGAAGCACCCCTTGTCGAAATCCGGGTCGGCATCGGAGTGAGCGCAGTAGCCATGATCGGCGAAGGCGCGCTGATGGGAATCGACGAAGACCATGCGGTCCGTCGCCGGCTCGGCACACAGGTCTCCCGGCTCGCAGATCGCCAGCGCCTTGAGCCGGGGAAGGAATTCATCGCTGACGAAATCCGCGGTCTTGCGCAACCGCCCCGCGTCGACCGTGAAGGCCGGGTGGATGTCGAAACCGGAGCGGCCACCCGGACACGGAATGCCGCCGGTCTGCAGCGCCGGGTGCCCATAGGAGACATAGACCACGCGCGCCAGATCACCGCCGACCAGCGGTTTGAGCGCCGCGCGCAATCTGGCGAAGTTGGTCGGCATCTCGGTTGCAAGCGCCCTTTGCGCGTCCTCGACGGAGGCGATCCGACCGGCGCGCTCGAACAGCAGGCGCTCCGCACCGCGCTCGATGATCACGTTGGCGAGCAGGCCGGCGAACCTGATGTCGTTTGCCCCGACGGTCAGGAGCACCAGATCGAGATGCCGCTCCGGCTGCGAACGGCGGGCGATGGCGAGGGCGGCGCGCAGATCCTCGATCTGGCCGGGAGCGGTCGCCGAGCAGGTTGCGAAAATGCCGCCGCAATCGACGTCGGCGGCGCGCTGCTCAGCGAGAAGACCGGATTCGATCGATGCGCCGGAGCAGCCCAGCGGAATGAAGGTCACGGCGCCATGCGGATACTCGACGGCGAGCTCGAGCGCGGTCCGCATCTGATAGCCGTACATCGAAAGGTGGCAACCTGGACCGATCCATCCGGCACCCAGACGTGACCATTCGCCGTCGACCCTGGTGATCTCGGCGCCGCTCCCGCATGCCCTCGAGCCATGGAATCCGGCGCGTCCCGGCCGAAAATACTCGCTGCTGCCGCCCGCCATGGTCCGCCGGAAACAGAAACCGTCGTCGGACAGCTTGATCGGCCGATCCGGATCGCCTTCGCCGGAGGCGATCGAATCGCCGAGGCCGGCGATCAACAGGTCGCGGACCGCAATCTCCGCGGTGACGTATTGGGTCGTCTGATCCGGCTGGGTCATTTCGACCGTGGTCCTGGTGGTTCGGCCGTATCGCACCAACAAGGTGATGTCCTTGTCACAGGTCTCGGTCACGGTCCGGGGGGTGCCCTCGCCGTCATCGAACGTCCAGGCGCACGTGGTGGCCGCCGGCCCGCCGGCGACCAGCGCAGTGATGCGATGCTGGGTTGGCGCCAGATAGGTTTCGCTTTTGCCGTCGCGCGTGCAAAGTTCGGTCACTCGCCCAGCAGCGTCCACGCACAAGTTGCGAAACACGTCCGTCGCCCATCCGAACCCGTCGCTCGCCTTGGCGAGCCGGTCCTCTGCCGCCTGAACGCCGTCGGCCCGGTAGGCTGCGACCTGACGCTGAAAGTCCCGTTCGTCGCGGAACAGGCGAAAACGATTCTTGACCTCCCATTCGATCCGCGGCTCGACGGCGCCGGCCGGGCGCGTGCCCGCGTCGACGGGCGCCGCATCCGGAGCCTGCGCGGCCGCACCGGTCACCAGCCTCGCTGACGAGAGGAGGACGATGCAGGCCGCAAGGCGCAATCGACGCATGGTCACCCGGTTGGGACGCATACGGGGCTGGCGTGGGACTGACCCTCCCGATGCCGACTTGCGCTGCACCAAAAACCTTCCACGAGCGCAAATCCCAGCGACATAATCCACCGGGGCGAGCCCGACTCGTTTACCATGCGGCATGTGGCAGAAAT
The DNA here is from genome assembly GCA_049509935.1 of Xanthobacteraceae bacterium. GTDB lineage: Bacteria > Pseudomonadota > Alphaproteobacteria > Rhizobiales > Xanthobacteraceae > AP-16. Next base: position 10,895 of record JBEKZK010000004.1, read on the forward strand.
TACCACGCGGCATGTGGCAAAAATTCGAGCGAGGAGACAGAGTGAGCGAAACCCACCGCAACTCCTGCGCCAAATCGGGCGGCCGCATCCGAAAAAGACCGCGCCTGCGACATATTCGCTCAGTATACGCGGTGCGTCGGGAGGGGGTTTGTTGGTCGCCCGACCGGACGGTCCCGGTCGCTCCTGGCTTGCCCCCGTGGACGTCGATCGGGACCGTTCCTGAATCTGGAGGACATCGCTCGATCGCACCGGCGATGAGCTCATCAAGGATTGCCGATTGGCGATCCCTGTTGACTGAGCACGATGCGGACCAGATCGGCGGCATTCTTGGCGCCGAGCTTTTCCATGATGCGGGCGCGATGCACCTCGATGGTGCGCGGGCTGATGCCGAGCAGCCGGCCCGCCTCCTTGTTGGAGGCGCCGGAGGCGATCTGCGCCAGCACCTCGCGCTCCCGCGGCGTGAGCAGCTCGCGTCCCGGAAAGCTCGCCGCGAGGCCGTCGGGCGCGCCGGCATTGGTGCGACGGCGCTCGGTGGCCTCGATCGCCTCGCGCACGCGCGTCACCACGGTGTCGGCGTCGAACGGCTTTTCGATGAAGTCCAGCGCGCCGTTCTTCACCGCGTCGACCGCCATCGGAATATCGCCCTGACCGGAGATGATCAGGATCGGCGCCGCGTAGTGCTGGGCATTGAGATCCTTGAGAATGTCGAGGCCCGAGCGCCCCGGCATGTGGACGTCGAGGATGATGCAGGAGGGCGTGCGCGTCCTCGCCGCAGCGAGGAACCCGCCGCCGTCCGCGAAGGACGTCACGTGATAGTTTTCGAGCGTCAGAACCACCGACAAGGCATCGCGCACCGCCGGATCGTCATCGACGATGAAGATTTCGTGGTCGGATTTGCTAGTCTCAGACATTGCCGTCCGTCCTCCATTTCCGCTCCGCGCCGAGCATTCCGGCTCACTCTTCGGCAGCAGCCGGCACCGGCAGATGCAGCGCATAACGGGCACCGCTCCCGTCGCCGCCCGGTTCCACGCTCAAAGCCCCGCCGTGGTTCTGAGCGATGGTTCGTGATATGGCGAGACCAAGGCCTTCCACCATCTTCGATGAAAACGGCTTGAAAAGGTCGCGCAAGGCCTCCGGTCCGATTCCCGGACCGTCGTCCTCGATGACGACATGGACCTCGTTGAGCTCGCGGCGGGTCGTGACGCGAACCTCGGCCGCGAGATGGGCCCTGTTCGCTTCGAGCGCATTGCGCAGAAGATTGACCACCACCTGCTGGATTTGCAGCGGATCGACCAGGACCCGCGGCAGCTCGGGCGCAAAGCGCCGCACCACCCGGGTCGACGGGTCGCTGCCGATCAGGGCAAGCTCGATCGCATCGGCGATCAGCGGGCCGAGGTCGACCAGCCGACGCGCGGGCAGCCGGCCCTCGGTGAACTGGCGCATGGTCTGGATGACACTGCCGACCCGTTCGGCCTCGTGCACCGCCTTGTCGAGGAGTCCCAAGGCCCGGTCGGACAATGCCGAGCCGGGCACCTGCTTCTCGATCGCGCGGGCGACGGCCTGCAGATAGAGCAACAGAGCGGTCAACGGCTGATTGACCTCATGGGACAGGGCGGTGCCGATTTCCTCCAGGGCCAGGACGCGGAGCATGCGCATGAACTCGCCCTGCAGCAGCACGTGGCGCCGCTCGATCTGCCGGCGCGGACGCAGGTCGCGCACCACGAGCACGAACCGCCGGCCCTCCGCGGCTGGCGTCGCGCCGCTCGACAGCTCGATCGGGAAAATCGTGCCGTCGCAGTGCCGGCCCTTGGCGTCGCGTCCCGCGTGAGGCGTGCACCAGAATTCAGCGTCGTTGCCGTCGGTGCCGCCGTCGCGGTCGGCGAACTCCGATCGCATGATGAGCGCCAGGTCGCGACCGATCACATCCCCTGCGCCGTAGCCGAACAGCTGTTCGCTGGCCTTGTTGAACGTCAGAATATGTCCCCGCTCATCAACCACGATGATACCGTCCGCTGCAGCATCGAGCACGCTCGATGCCCGGGCTGCGGGCAGGGACTCCACTGGCGCGCAAGACTCGATGGCGATTCTCCCAGTTCGAACAATTATAAACTGCTTCAGCCGCGCGAAAATTTCAATCCCCCACAATTTGTGGATGAGCGTGCGAGCCGGCGCCCGCCTGACCCGGAAAGCGCGCGCCGGCTAGCCCTGCGACGTGCCCCGGCCGGCGTCTCGGTGCGGGCGATTCGGCCCTTGGCATCACCGCAATGAACAACTTTTTACGGCGCCGGGCCGAGAGCGACGGCCAAGCGGCGCGCCGCGGCATCGAGCTCGGCTGCATTGCGGGCAAAGCACAACCGCAAAAACCCGTCACCGCCGGCGCCGAAAGCGGTTCCCGGCGCCAACCCGACCCCAGCCTCATCGATCAGGCGCAGGGCAAGACGTCGGGTGTCGGTTTCGCCATCCACTGAAAAAAAGACGTAGAAGGCCCCAGCCGGCGGCGCGAACCGGCAGCGCCCGGTGGCGGCGAGCGCCCGGCAGACGATGTCGCGACCGGCGCGGGCCCGGGCGAGCTGATGCGCCACGAAGCCCTCGCCCCGCTGCAGCGCCACACAGGCTGCGCGCTGCATGAACGGCGCGACTCCGGAGGTGGAGTACTGGATCAGGTTCTCGATCGTCTGGCCGATCGCCGGGTTCGCCATGATCCACCCGATCCGCCACCCGGTCATCGCCCAGTTCTTGGAAAATGTATTGACGAACAGCACGCGATCGTCGGCCGCCATGACGTCGACGAACGAAGGCGCGCGATCGGCCTTTCCATACCAATAGCGCGCATAGGTCTCGTCGGCGATGATCCACAGGCCGTGGTGCCGGGCGAGCGCGAGCAGGCTCGCGAGGTCCGCCGTGGTCGCTGTCCAGCCGGTGGGATTCGACGGCGACACCACGACCAGCGCCCGGGTCCTCGGTCCGATGCTCGCGCCGAGCCGATCGAGGTCCAGCGTCCACCCGTCGTTGCCGAAGCCCATCGGGACTTCGATCGGCCGGGCTCCCAGGATGCCGGCGGCCGCCGCCGCGTTCGGCCAGGCGGGGGTCGGAATCACCACCTCGTCGCCCGCACCGGCCGTCAGGGCGAGCGCGATCTGGATCGCCTGCATGCCCGATCCGGTGACGAAGAATTCCTCCGGCGAGAACGCGCGGCCATAGAGGCCGGCATGATACTGCGCCAGCGCCTCGCGCAGCGGCGGGATGCCGCGTTGCCACGTGTAGAAGGTCTCGCCGGCAGCGAGCGACCGGGTCGCCGCCTCGCAGATGAAGGCGGGCGTCGGCATGTCTCCCTCGCCGGCCCACAGCGGGATCAGCCCCTCGCGCGGCCGGCCGTAGTTCATCACCTCGACGATGCCGCTTTCCGGCGCCGCGCGCGCCGCGGGCCGAAGATCATCGCGCATCGGTCGGTCGTGCGCCGTCGTGGCCGACAGGGTCATGAACCCGGTTTACCCGCCCCGGCGGCGGCTGAACAGACGCCGCAGGCGAGTGACGCGGTGACGGCCGGGCGACACCGGTCGAGCGTGCCGGCGGTTGGCGCCCGCAGCGACGGGGGAGTAGGGTTCCTGGCATCGTCAACCTCGACATCCGGGCCAACCATGCTGCAGGGCTGGGTCGTCATCGCGGTCGCCCTCGGCTACATCGGCCTGCTGTTCATCGTGGCCAGCTGGGGCGATCGGCTGCGCGCGCGCGGGCTTAACGCGCGGGTGCGGATGCTGATCTATCCGCTGTCGCTGGCGATCTACTGCACGTCGTGGACGTTCTTCGGCTCGGTCGGCCTCGCCTCGCGCTCGGGCGTCGACTTCCTGACCATCTATATCGGCCCGATGCTGCTGATCGGCCTCGGCTCGCCTCTGCTGATCCGCATCGTCCGGCTGGCCAAGGCGCAGAACATCACGTCGATCGCCGACTTCATCGCGGCACGCTACGGCAAGCATCAGGGGGTGGCCGCCACGGTGGCGCTCATCGCCATCGTCGGCACGGTCCCGTACATCGCGCTCCAGCTCAAGGCCGTATCGAGCTCGCTCGGCACCGTCCTGATCCAGGTGGTGGTGAACACCGGCACCAGCCAGCCCGGCGTCGGCGACATCGCGCTGTTCGTCGCCCTTGCCATGGCGGCCTTCGCGGTGCTGTTCGGCACCCGGCAGATCGACGCCACCGAGCACCAGCACGGGCTGATGCTGGCGATCGCCACCGAGTCCATCGTCAAGCTCGCCGCCTTCCTGGCGGTCGGCGCGTTCGTGACCTTCGCGCTGTTCGGCGGCCCGGTCGCGCTGTTTTCCCAGGCGATGGCCCGGGCCGACACCATCGCGGTGCTGACCCGCGTGCCGCAGCCCGCGACCTTCGCGGTGATGACGCTGCTCTCGGCCGTCGCCGTCATTCTGCTGCCCCGCCAGTTCCACGTCGCCGTGGTCGAGAACGACAGCGAGGCCGGGATCCGGCGCGCCGCGTGGCTGTTTCCGCTCTACCTGGTGCTGATCAACCTGTTCGTGGTGCCGATCGCGATCGCCGGGCTGCTGACGTTCCCGATCGGCGAGATCGACAGCGACATGTTCGTGCTGGCGCTGCCGCTGGCGGCCGGCGCCGAATTCCTGGCGCTGTTCACCTTCGTCGGCGGGCTGTCCGCCGCGACCGCCATGGTCATCGTCGAATGCGTGGCGCTCGCCATCATGGTGTCCAATGACATCGTGGTGCCGCTGGTGCTGCAGCGCCGCGAGTCGCTGATCGCGCGCTCGGCCGACGTCGGCGCGCTGCTGCTGACGGTGCGGCGGCTCGCCATCCTGTTCATCCTGGTGCTCGCGTATTCGTACTATCAGCTCGCCGGCGAGGCGCAGCTCGCCGCCATCGGATTGCTGTCATTCGCGGCGATCGCCCAGCTCTCGCCGGCCTTTTTCGGCGGCCTGATCTGGCGACGCGCCACCGCCCGCGGCGCGCTCGCCGGGATGACGGCCGGCATCCTGATCTGGGCCTACACGCTGCTGCTGCCGAGCTTCGTCGCCGCCGGCATTCTCGACGCCCACATCCTGGCCGACGGACCGTTCGGCGTCGCGGCGCTGCGGCCGCAGGCGCTGTTCGGCGTCGACCTGCCGCCTCTGGTGCACGGCGTGCTCGCGAGCCTCGGCGTCAACCTGGTCGCCTATGTGGCGCTGTCGCTTCATCGCGCGCCCTCGGCGATCGAGCGGCTGCAGGCGAATCTGTTCGTGCCGTCGGACTTTGCTCCGATGACGCCGGCGTTCCGCCGCTGGCGCTCGGCGGTCACGGTCGAGGATCTGACTGCGACGGTCGCCCGCTATCTCGGCGAGGAGCGCACCAGACACTCGTTCGAAAGCTACGCGGCGACACGGCGCATCAGCCTCCTGCCGAAGCAGGAGGCCGACTTCCAGCTGTTGCGCTACGCCGAGCACCTGCTCGCCTCGGCGATCGGTGCGGCGTCCTCGCGCCTGGTGCTGTCCTTGATGCTGCGCAAGCGCGCCGTCACGACCAAGGCGGCGCTGAAGCTTCTGGACGACGCGAGTGCGGCGATCCAGTACAATCGCGAGATCCTGCAGACCGCGCTCGACCATGTGCGCCAGGGCATCGCGGTGTTCGATCGGGATCTTCAGCTGATCTGCTGGAACCGCCAATACGGCGAGATCCTCGACCTGCCGCCGGACTGCACCCGTGTCGGAATCGGCCTCGCGCGGATCCTGCGGGTCAGCGCCGAGCAGGGCGACCTCGGCGTCGGCCGCGTCGATGAGCTGGTGCACGACCGCATCACCCGCTACGTTGCCGGCAACGAGCCGATCCTGGAGCGGATGGCCGATCGCGGGCTGGTCATCGAGGTCCGCAGCAGCCGGATGCCGGACGGCGGCATGGTCATCACGCTCACCGATATCACGCCGACGGTCGAGGCGGCGCAGGCGCTCGAGCGCCGGGTCGAGGAGCGGACCGGGCAGCTGACGAGACTCAACAGCGAGCTCGAGCGCGCCAAGGCGCAGGCCGAGGAGGCCAATCTCTCGAAGACGCACTTTCTCGCCGCCGCCAGTCACGACATCCTGCAGCCGCTGAACGCGGCGCGGCTCTACGTGACCAGTCTGGTCGAGCGACACGGCCAAGGCGACGACAACCGGCTGATCACCAATGTCGATGCATCGCTGGAGGCGGTCGAGGAAATCCTCGGCGCGCTGCTCGACATCTCGCGGCTCGACGCCGGCGCGATGAAGCCCGAGCTCGGCGTGTTCCGCATCGACGAGCTGCTGCGCCAGATCGAGGTCGAGTTCGCCCCGCTGGCGCGCGAGAAGGGCCTGAAGCTCACCTTCCTGCCGTGCTCGCTCGCGGTCCGCTCGGACCGTCGCCTGCTGCGCCGGCTGGTACAGAACCTGGTGTCGAACGCCGTCAAATACACCACCGCCGGCCGCGTCCTGGTCGGCTGCCGGCGCCGTGGCGGCAAGCTCACGATCGACGTCTACGACACCGGCATCGGCATTCCGTCGGGCAAGCAGCGCGCCATCTTCCGCGAGTTCCAGCGGCTCGACCAGGGCGCCAAGGTGGCGCGTGGACTGGGCCTCGGACTGTCGATCGTCGAGCGCATCGCCCGCGTGCTCGATCACCGGGTCGAGGTGACGTCGACGCTCGGCCGCGGCTCGCATTTCTCGGTCCTGGTGCCAGCGGCGCCGGCGCTGCCGAGCGGACAGAAGCGGCGCGAGCCGAAGAAGGCCGCCGCCGGCAAGCTTGCCGACATGCCGGTGCTCGTCATCGACAACGACGAGAGCATCCTCGACGGTATGGAGGCGCTGCTTTCCGGCTGGGGCTGCCGGGTGCTCAAGGCCGCGGATCTGAAGACCGCTCAGGCCCTGCTGGTCGAGGCCAAGGTGCGGCCGAGCGGCCTGCTCGTCGACTATCACCTGGATTCCGGCAACGGCGTTGACGCCATCGTCGAGCTGCGCTGGCGCCTCGGCGACCTTCCGGCGATCCTGATCACGGCGGACCGCACCCCCGAGGTCGGCGAGGCGGCACGGCAGCGCAGCATCCAGGTGCTCAACAAGCCGGTCAAGCCGGCGGCGCTGCGCGCCCTGCTGGCGCAGTGGCGGGTGCAGCGGGTGGCGGCGGAGTAACGTCAAGTCCCGCCCGCCGCGACCTCGACATGGCGCGGCGCGGCGCTCGGGCTCCAGGCGAGCAGCGCGGCGGCGAGCCCGCAGGCGGCGGCGAACATCAGCCACAGCCCGGCCACTGCGCGGTCCCCGGTGATCTCGATCAGATAGGCGCTGATCGCCGGCGTGAAGCCGCCGACCACCGTGGCGAGGCTGTAGGCGAGCGCGAAGCCCGTCGTGCGCAGACGGACGGGCACGACCTCGGTGAGCGCCACGACCATCGCACCATTGTAGCTGGCGTAAATGAAGGACAGCCACAGCTCGACCGCGAGCAGCCGCCCGAACGCGGGCTCGGATACCAGCCAGGACAGCACCGGATAGGCGCTGATCAGCATCAGCGCCGTGAACACGATCAACAGCGGCCGGCGACCGACCCGGTCGGAGAGCGAGCCCATCACCGGCAACCAGAACAGATTGGAGAGGCCGACGCACAGGGTGACGAGGAGGCTGTCGATGCGGGTGAGCTTGAGGACCTCGCGGCCGAAGGTCGGCGTGAAGGCGGTGATGAAATAGAACGATACGGTCGTCATCGTCACCATCAGCATGCCGATGAGGACGATGCGCCAATTGTCGACGAGCGAGCGCACGATCTCGGGCGGTGTCGGAAGGCGGGTGCTGCGCCGGCGCTCCGCGAACTCGTCGGTCTCCCGCAGCGAGCGGCGCATCAGGAAGATCAGCGGGATGATCAGGCAGCCGATCAGGAAGGGAATGCGCCAGCCCCGCTCCAGCATGTAGTCCGGCGGGATGACGGTGCTGAGGAAGACGCCGAGCAGCGCCACGAAGATGACGGCGACCTGCTGGCTGCCCGACTGCCAGCTGACATAGAAGCCCTTGTGGCCCGGCGTCGCGATTTCCGACAGATAGACCGACACGCCGCCGAGCTCGACACCGGCCGAGAATCCCTGGATCAGCCGGCCAACGACCACGACCACGGGTGCGAGCCAGCCGAGCGTCGGGTAGCCGGGAACGAGCGCAATCGACAGCGTACCGATCGCCATGAGCCCGAGGGTGAGCAACAGTCCGGCGCGGCGGCCGTAATGGTCGATATAGGCGCCGAGGACGATGGCGCCGAGCGGCCGCATCAGGAAGCCGGCGCCGAAGGCCATCAGCGCCGCCATCAGCTTGGCGAAGTGGCTGCCTGACGGGAAGAAGGCCTCCCCGATCTCGCTGGCGTAGTAGCCGAACACGAAGAAATCGTACATCTCGAGGAAATTGCCGCTGGACACGCGCACCACGGACCAGATTTTGTTTTCGCGATCGGAACCCGCATTCATTGGTCCCTCCCTCCCCCGGCGCGCGCGTGGCGTGCGGCGACGATGGTCGGCTCGATTACGACTGGCCGCATCGTCTTCAAGTGCCGCCTCGGATATACATGGTCGTCGCTGGCGGTGCCATCGGCGGCGCCGCAGGGTCGCGGCGGACGGGCGCATCATCTTCGGAGGTTCCATGAGCACTGGCTCGAGACGGTCTGTGGCGGCGGCACTCGTGGTCGCGGCGATCTGGCTCGTCGCGAGCGGCACGCACGCGGCGGAGATCAGGGTGATGAGCTCGGGAGGCTTTGCGACCGCCTATCGCAAGCTCGCCCCGCAGTTCGAGCGCGCGACCGGGAACCGGCTCACTTCCGAATGGGGACCATCGATGGGCAACACCCCGGAGGCCATCCCGGCACGATTGCGGCGCGGCGAGGCCGCCGACGCGCTGATCATGGTGGGCACCGCGCTGGGCGACCTGATCGCGCAAGGCAGCGTCGTCGCCGCCAGTCGCGTCGACCTTGCGCGGTCGGCCATTGCGGTGGCGGTACGCGCCGGCGCGCCCAAGCCGGACATCGGGTCGGTCGACGCGCTCAGGCGCGCGCTGATCGCCGCGCAATCGGTCGCCTATTCGGACAGCGCCAGCGGAGTCTACGTCTCCACCGAGTTGTTCACGCGTTTGGGGATCGCCGAGCAGATGCGCGGCAAGAGCCGCGTGATCCCGGCCGAGCCGGTCGCCGCCGCAGTCGCGCGCGGCGAAGCCGAGATCGGCTTCCAGCAGCTGAGCGAGCTCCTGCCGGTGCGGGGCATCGACATCGTCGGGCCATTGCCGCCCGAGGTGCAGAAGATCACCTTGTTCTCGGCGGGCGTCGTCGCCGGCGCCCGGGAACCGGATGGCGCCGCAGCGCTCATCGCATTCCTGGCCTCGGACGCCGCAGCCCCGGCGATCGCCGAGAGCGGGCTCGAGCCGATGATGTCCGCGCCGAAGTGACGGGGCCGGCCCCCGCCGGCGCGCCGTCTTGACATTTGCGGGCCGACTCGGGTCGGGAAGCGCAGGACACGCCGGCAATCGCCGGCAGACCAGGGAGACCGCGGCGGCCATGGACGACCACGACTTGCAGCGCCTTCGTGCGAAATACGGCGGCCCGAATGGCGGACAGATACATCGGACGGATTTCCGTGCGGTGGCCGATCACGTCTTCGATGCCGGCGGGACGCGGGCGGCGCCCTACAGCGGCGTTCCGACGTTCCTGTCCGCGCCATTTCGACCGGCTGCAAACCGCGCCGACGACCTGGGCGACCTTCAGGTCGCCCTTGTCGGAGTGCCGATGGATCTCGGCGTGACCAACCGCAGCGGCGCCCGGTTCGGGCCGCGGGCATTGCGCGCGATCGAGAGGATCGGGCCCTACAACGATGTGCTCGGATGCTGCCCGGTGTTCGATCTGCGCGTGGCCGACGTCGGCGACGTCGCGTTTCGCAGCCGCTTCGACCTCAACATGTGTCACCAGGACATCGAGGGCCATTTCGCTCGCATCGTCGATCACGGCGTGCGTCCGCTCGGAGTCGGTGGGGATCATTCGATCACGCGCGCCATCCTGAAGGCGGTCGGGAAACGGCGGCCCGTCGGGCTCGTGCACATCGATGCACATTGCGATACCGGCGGTGAATTCGATCAGACGAGATTCCACCACGGCGGCCCCTTCCGCCTGGCGGTGCTCGATGGGTTCCTCGATCCCACCCGGACGATCCAGATCGGAATTCGCGGCGCGGCGGAGTATTTGTGGGAATTCTCCGTCGATTCGGGCATGACGCTCATCCACGCCAACGAGATCGACCGCATGGGTATCGATGCGGTCGTTGCACGGGCCCGCGAGGTCGTCGGCGACGGGCCGGTCTACGTTTCATTCGATATCGATGCTCTCGATCCGGCTTTTGCGCCGGGCACCGGCACACCCGAGATCGGCGGCCTGAGCACGCGCGAGGCGCTGGCGATCCTGCGCGGATTGAAGGGCCTCGACGTGATCGGCGGCGATGTCGTCGAGGTGGCGCCGCAGTACGATGCAACGACGAACACGGCTCAAGCCGGGGCGCAGATGCTCTTCGAGATTCTCAGCCTGATGGTGTTCAGCCCGTCGACCTGACCTTGTCGAACACCATCACCTTGGAGACGAAGGCGTTGACGTCGCGGGTGTGCGTGAGGCCGAAGGCCGCGCCGATGGTGGCGAAGTCCTCGTCCAGATAGCTTGCGTAGTAGGGCTCGTGGAAGCTCTGCGGAAAGAGCTCGAGCAGGCCATCGTAGTCGGGCTGGTCGCCGCGCTGGAGCGAATCGATGAGCACCAGACGCCCGCCGGGTTTGAGCACGCGGGCGAATTCGCGCAACACGACGCGACGCACCGCCGGCGGCAGCTCGTGGAACATGAAGATGCTGGTGACGGCGTCCTGGCTGGCGTCCCGAACGGGAAGCGCCTCGCCGTTCCCGACGATCAGGCTGATGCGCGACCAGCGTTGCAGATGGCGCCGCGCTTCTCCGACATACGCCTCCGACATGTCGAGGCCGATTGTCCTGAGGCGTGGCCAGGTCTGCTTGGCGAAATCGAGAAAGCGTCCGGTGCCGCAGCCGACGTCGAGAAGTCTCAGCTCGCGCTGGTCGCGACCACGAAAGGCCTCGTGGAGTGGCGGCAGCGCCTGTCGCCGCGTCGCGTTGGCGGTCCCGTTGAACAGCACCTCGACCTGGGTGTCGTAGCGCCGCGCCGAATCCTCCGTCATCCATCCGCCGGACTGGAAATGGAAATTCTGCAGATAGTAGCGCGGCCGCTTGCCGCGCGTCTCCGCGGTCAGCACCTCGCTGGCGGCGCCGCTCTCGCGGCGGCGGTGAACGTCGGGCAGGTCCTCGAAGAAATGCCTCGAGCGGTCGAGCAACGTCATCCACGAGCCGTCATGGTCTTCGGGCAGCGGATAGATGCCGGCCTCGACGTTGCCGAGATCGCGCTGGAGCAGCGCGCCCATGTCGGCGAACAGGCGCCGGCGGTCGGGTACCGGCGCCTCGGTCCGCGCGCGCGGCCGGGTGCTGTCGCCCTCGCGTCGCCGCACCTCCTCGGAGATGCGCCGCATGGCGAGGCCATGCCCGACGTACCAGGCAATGCGGGGCAGCTGGGTTGCCCCGTAGGCGGCCCGGGTCGCGAGCCGCGAGAAGGGATGGCGCGTGGTCGGCCTCATTCTAGTGCACCGATTCCGAAGTTCGCATCACTTGGCGACATCCTCTGGTGCGAACTTCGGAATCCAAAGGTGCACTGTAGTGCACGATATCGCGATCATTCGGCGGCGATCGCCGCCGGCCGCTCGGCCTCGGGCTCGCGCACGACCTTGCGGCCGGTCAGCCAGTGCTGCAGGCGGTCGAGATAGAGATATACGACCGGGGTCGTATACAGCGTCAGCAGCTGACTGAGCGCGAGCCCGCCGACCATCGCGTAGCCCAGCGGCTGGCGCAGCTCGGAGCCGGTGCCGGTTCCCAGCATCAACGGGATGCCGGCCAGCATCGCCGCCATGGTGGTCATCAGGATCGGCCGGAAGCGCAGAAGGCACGCCTGGCGGATCGCCTCAACCGGCGGCATCTGCGCGTCGCGCTCGGCCGAGATGGCGAAATCGACCAGCATGATGCCGTTCTTCTTGACAATGCCGATGAGCAGAATGATGCCGATGATGCCGATCACCGACAGATCGAACCCGCCGGCGCCGAGTGCGAGCAGCGCGCCGATTCCGGCGGACGGCAAGGTCGACAGGATCGTCAGCGGGTGGATGAAGCTCTCGTAGAGGATGCCGAGAATGATGTAGACGACGACCAGCGCGGCGGCGATCAACGCCGGCTCGCTGGCGAGCGAGGCCTGGAACGCCTGGGCATTGCCCTGGAAGCTGCTGAGGATCGAGGACGGCTTCCCGATCTCGGTCTCGGCCTTCTGGATGGCATCGACGGCCTGCCCCAGGGCAACCCCGGGCGACAGATTGAACGACAGCGTGACCGCCGGAAACTGGCTCTGGTGCGATATCGTCAATGGGCCGACCGCCGAGCTGTCGACGCTGACGAGCGTCGACAACGGCACCAGGGCGCCGGTCAACGGCGACTTGACGTAGATCAGGTCGAGCGAGGAGAGGTCACCCTGGAGCTCGGGAGCGATCTCGAGAATGAGCCAATAGGTGTTGATCTGGGTGAAGTACTGCGTGATCTGCCGCTGGCCATAGGCGTCGTTGAGGGTATCGTCGATCAACTGCGGGGAGATGCCGAAGCGCGAGGCCTGATCGCGGTTGATCGTGATCTTGAGCTGCGGAGCGTTCGGCAGGAAGTCGGTGGAGACGTCGGCCAGCTCGTGCAATGCCTTCATCTTGGCCAGCATCTTCTGCGACCATTCGCTGAGCTCGGCGATGTTGACGTCCTGCAGCGTATACTGGAATTGAGCCCGTGCGATGCGGCCGCCGACCGTGATGTCCTGCGCGGGCTGCAGATAGACGGTGGCGCCCTTGACCTTCGCCAGCTCGGGCCGCAGCCGGTCGATGACCTGCCGCGCCGACAGCGTACGCTCGTCGCGCGGCTTGAGACTCATGAAGAAGCGGCCGGTGTTCGACGCCGAGGCGCCGTTGCCGTTGCCCATGTTGGAGCCGAACATGGCGACGTCGGGATCGCGCGCGATGACCTCGCCGAGCTCCCTCTGCAGGCGGATCATCTCCTCGGGCGAGACGTCCTGCGCGGCCTCGGAAATCCCGACGATCAATCCGGTATCCTGGATCGGGAAGAAGCCCTTGGGGATTTGCACGAACATGTAGCCGGTGACGAAGAGCGTGGCGAAGAACACGCCGAGCGTGATCGCCTGATGACGAAGCACGATCGAGAGCGTCCGGTCGTAGGCCGAGAGCAGGGCATCGAACGCCCACTCGACGGCACGATAGATCCGGCCGTGCTCGTGCGAATGGCGGCGCATGAAGCGCGACGCCATCATCGGTGCCAGGGTCAGCGACACCAGCGCGGAGACCGCGATCGACGCCGTCACGGTCAGGGCGAACTCGCGGAACAGCCGGCCGATCACGCCGCCCATCAGCAGCAGCGGAATGAACACCGCGACCAGTGACAGGCTGATCGACAGCACCGTGAAGCCGATCTCACGGGAGCCCTTGAGCGCCGCCTCGAGCGGTTCCGCGCCGTCCTCGATGTGACGATAGATGTTCTCCACCACCACGATGGCGTCGTCGACGACGAACCCGACGGAGATCGTGAGCGCCATCAGCGACAGATTGTCGAGACTGAACCCGAGCAGGTACATCGCCGCCAGGGACCCGAAGATCGCCAGCGGGACCGTGACCCCCGGAATGAACGTGGCCCACAGGTTGCGCAGGAACAGCAGGATCACCAGCACCACCAGCACCACCGTCAGCCCGAGCGTGAACTCGACGTCGAGAACCGAGGCGCGGATCGTTATCGTGCGATCCAGGAGAGTCTCGACCTTGACGGCCGGAGGCATCGAGGCGGTCAGGTGCGGCAGCAGCTCCTTGAGCTTGTCGACAGTATCGATGACGTTGGCGCCGGGCTGCTTGAACACGATGAGCAGGACGCAGCGCTGATCCCCGTCGAAGGCCGCAACCGTCTTGTCGGTGGGCTCCTCGACCGCGTGGCCGAGGTCGCGCACCCGGATCGGTGCCCCATTGCGATAGGCGAGGATGACGTCGTCGTACTCGCTCGCCACCAGCATCTGGTCGTTTGCCGCAATCGTGAAGCTCGACTTCGTCCCGTTCAGGGTGCCCTTGGCGACGTTCGTCGTGCTGGTGACCAGCGCGGTGCGGACCTCCTCGAGCGTCAGTCCGCTGGCGCTGAG
>JBEKZK010000040.1:0-13906 GCA_049509935.1 Xanthobacteraceae bacterium
CTCGACGCCGCGACGGCGCAGCATCAGCACCGCGGTCGCCAGCACCGACAGCGTCTTGAGCCCGAGAAAGTCGAACTTCACCAGGCCGGCGCTCTCCACCCACTTCATGTTGAACTGGGTGACCGGCAGGCTCGATTTCGGGTCGCGATAGAGCGGCACCAGCTCGGCGAGCGGACGGTCGCCGATGACGATGCCGGCCGCGTGGGTCGAGGCGTGGCGGTGCAGGCCCTCGAGCTTCTGCGCGATCTCGAAGGCGCGGCGGACGACCGGCTCGGCGTCGCGCGCCGCCTGCAGCCGCGGCTCGTCGTTGATGGCGCGCGACAGCGTGACCGGCGCCGCGGGATTCTGCGGCACCAGCTTGCACAGCTTGTCGACCTGGCCGTAAGGCATCTGCAGCACGCGGCCGACGTCGCGCAGCACCCCGCGCGCCTGCAGCGTGCCGAACGTGATGATCTGCGCCACCTGATCGCGGCCGTAGCGCTCCTGCACGTAATTGATCACCTCGTCGCGGCGATCCTGGCAGAAGTCGATGTCGAAGTCCGGCATCGACACGCGCTCCGGATTGAGGAAGCGCTCGAACAGCAGGCCGAAGCGGATCGGATCGAGATCCGTGATGGTGAGCGCATAGGCGACGAGCGATCCGGCGCCCGACCCGCGTCCGGGACCGACCGGAATGTCCTGGCCCTTGGCCCATTGGATGAAGTCGGCGACGATCAGGAAGTAGCCCGGATAGTTCATCCCGGCGATGACGCCGAGCTCGAAGTCGAGTCGCTCGCGATAGCCGTCCTCGGTGTGGCCCGGCGCCACCCCGTGGGTGACGAAGCGCTGCGCCAGGCCGGCCACCGCGCGCTTTCTCAACTCCGCCGCCTCGTCGATCGGCTCGGCGGAGAATTTCGGCAGGATCGGCTTGCGGCTGCGCGGACGGAAGGCGCAGCGCTCGGCCACCTCGATCGTCGAGGCGAGCGCTTCCGGCAGGTCGGCGAACAGCGCCGCCATCTCGCCGCGGCTCTTGAAATAGTGCTCGGACGTCAGCTGCCGCCGGTCGGTCTCCGCCACCAGACGTCCCTCGGCGATCGCGATCAGCGCATCATGGGCCTCGTAGTCGTCGCGCTCGGCGAAATACGGCTCGTTGGTGGCGACCAGCGGCAGGCCGCGCGCGTAGGCGAGATCGATGAGCCCACCCTCGGCCTGGCGCTCGACCGCCATGCCGTGGCGCTGCAGCTCGACATAGAGCCGGTCCGCGAACAGCCTCTGCAGGTGCCCGCAGCGTGCCTCGGCAACCTCGCTCTGGCCCGCCGCGAAGGCGAGGTCGAGGCCGCCGGAAGGCCCGCCGGTCAGGGCGATCAGGCCGTCGGCTGCGCCCTCGAGAAAGCCCAGCCGGACGTGCGCCGCCTCGCCCGCCGGAACCTCGAGAAAGGCCCGCGAGGTCAGATGCATCAGGTTGCGGTAGCCCTGCTCGCTGGCAGCCAGCAGGACGAGCCGCGGCAGGACCGGACGGACGTTGCCACGGCCGCCCGAATCGAGATCGCCGAAGTCGACCGCCAGCGCGCAGCCGATGATCGGCTGTACCCCGGCGCCGGCGAGCTTGTCGGAAAACTCCAGGGCGCCGAACATGTTGTCGGTGTCGGTCAACGCCAGCGCCGGCTGGCGGTCGGCCTTCGCCAGCCCGGCGAGCTTGGCGATCGTCATCGCGCCTTCCAGCAGCGAGTAGGACGAGTGCACGTGCAGGTGCACGAAGCCGGCAGTGGCGCTCACGAGGCCCTCGCGAATCCCTCTGAATCAGCGGATCGTGGAGGTCGCCACACGGGCTGTCCATCGCCCTGAGCCGGTTACGGCCCGCCATGCACAGCTAACCCAGCCGCGGTCCCCGCCGCACCCCCCGGACAGGGCTGGAATATCAAAATGTCGCAATGAGTTGCGCCCAAATGGCGACCATTCCCAGGAACAACGCCAGCGACGCAAGAGCGGCGGCTTCCTCAACGACAGCGCGGACCATCACATCCCTCCCGAATTGAACATAACGGGAACGATGTTCCATTTTTGTTCCCGAGTCAAGTCCGGGTAATGGGGGTCACCCCGTCGCGATGTCGACTACGGCTCGGGCCAGCTGATTCGGACCTCTGGGGCGCCTGGGCTGGACGTCATTTCGCATACCCCTGCGATCTCAGCCAGGTTATGCGGCGACTTCCCGTCAACCAGTCATCGACCTCGATCTTGCTCTTGAACCCCTTGATATACCGAATGTCAGCCCCGGGGCAGTGAGCTTCGATTTGCCAGTCGCCCTCGTCGATTCGCTGCATCTTGAAGGTGACTCGGGGAGATTTGGGTTTGGCCATGGTGTGTATAATGCCCCTTTTCCGTCCCGGACGCCATCCTGGTCAACTCACCTACTACCCGAGTCGGTTGCCGGCGGGACGGTGAATCCTGCGGTCACCGGCGATCACCAGTCCCACGGCCATTGCCTGACGATTGATGAATGCCGGCGCCGATCCCCGAGGGGTCGCGCAACCGAGCACTCGGAGCACGCGGCCCGTGTTGACCGGCGCCGGGGGCTTCAATACCACTGCCTGAAGCAACCTCTCGGTTCGCGAAGGGAGAGCACCATGAGGCTCGTGTCCGGGGTCGGGCTCACCGTGCTGCTGGCGGGTGTTGTCCTCGCGGTCGGGATGCTCGACGAGATCAGGCCGGCGCGAGCCCAGGGCGGGCTGGTGTGCGCTTACGGCACGTCGCCGTACCGGCGCTGCTGCCGGGACTCGTACCGGAACAAGCCCGGGCTGGGCCCCGCCGCGCGCGCGCGCGATATCGACGCCTGCATGAACGGCGAGACCCACCAGGAAAAGCACGAGGACAAACACGACGACAAGCACGAGGACAAGGTCGAGAAGCCGGGCCGGACCGACGGCGGGCCGGCCACGCTCACGCGCATCCGCCGCCTCGACTGCACGGCAGACGGTTGCCAGGAGGGCTGCGCGGCCGACGAGGTCGTGATCTCGGCGTTCTGTGGTCCGACCGCGCTGCCGAGCCCCAACGGCGATCGCGACGTGCAGTGCCTTGGCCAGGGCAACCCCGAGCGCCCCACGGTGCTGGTCTGCGCCAGGAAATAGCTGCGGCTGAGGGCGATGCGGAAGCATCGGCCCTGCTTGGGCGATGACGGCGCGGCTCCGTGCCAACTACAAACAGTACCCCGACTCGGCAAGCACGCCCCGTGGTTGCGCTGCAGGAAATGTGGACAAATGTTAGGTGCGACGCACAAAAAGTCTTGACTCCTGCTTGCTGCCGGCACGGAATGGCAATCAGCAATTTTCCGGGGGTCCAAATGCTCAAGCGCGTTGCCCTGCCCTCTTTCCTGCCCAGCCTGATCATGCCTTGCCCCTACTGCGGTCACCGGATGGTGGTCACCTCGATCGAGCCAGCCGCATCGAGCTCGTCCGAGAGCGATCTCGAGGACGTCACCCACGCCTGCAAGCAATGCGGCACCGAGCTCGTCCGCACGGTCAGTCCTGAGCCCAAGGTCGCCTGAGCCCAAGGTCGCCTGAGCCCAAGGTCGCCTGAACCCAAGGTCGCGTAGAGCACGCTCTGACGCGCACTCGCAGAGGCCCCTGGCATGGCCGGGTCTTCGCGCCTCGAGGGCGTCCTTTCAAGCAATCCTCATCGCACTGCCGCGGCTGACGCGATGCATTGCCATCGTGGCTCAACTCTCTGGTTTATCGTCGAATTCCGCGTCCGGATTAAAAAAGCGTTTACGGTAACGATTGATTAACGAATTGGAATCAATGCTCTCCGGGTGAGGAGGCATGGACACTCTGAGAGAGGTACCATGTCCGACAAGCTCAGATTGATCATCGACCGGTCGGGGGACGCCGTCGACAAGCAGCCGACCCCACTCAATGCCAGGATGCAATGGATGGCAGATCTCGTCTGCGCCATCATGAGCGCCGAAGCCGACAGAAGGCCACTGTCGGCGACGGCCAAGCCCAGCACGCAAGCCGACCACTGACGTCAAGCGGGGCCGCCACTTCGGCGGCCCCGTGCGTTTCCGCAGCGGCGCATCCAGTGCTTCCGGCGGGCGCACCAATCCCGCCGCTCAAATCCTCGACATACCTCCGCCTCCGGCCGACAATCCGAACTCGCGGAGGTCCGGCTCGTAGGTGATCCGGTGACCAGTGATGAGCGGGATCTCCAGAATCGAGCGGGCGCCGTCGAGGCTCTGGATCGGAATGCCGGCAACAAGCGGATGGCCCTTGAGCAAGGTATGCCAGATCGTCGGGAAGTCGGCTCCTGCGCGGCGTGCCGCAACGCAAAAACGAACCAAGTCGGTCGCCGTGTCCGCCAATTTGTTCCTCCGGTCACCCGCATCTCAATACCAGGATGCGCGGGCCGGCCCGCCCCGCCTTGATCCACGTCAATGCCTCCCGCGCGCTCTTTTGCATCAAGCGCGGTGCGGTGGTTGTCACATGATTCTTGGCGGCCGGCGGAGTATGGTATAACATCGCGTAGTTGCGGCGCTTGGGGGATTTGGCGCTCGTGTCAGTTGAGGAGAGCCCGCAGCCTTCGGTTGCCGGTCAGCCGCGCTGCATCAAGTGCAATGCGTCGATGTCGCTCGCCAGGACTGAGCGCAAGAACGTATTTAACTACCACTATGAGCTGCGCACATTTCGTTGCGACGAATGCGGGTTCACCCAGACCTACACCATGGGACGCAGCTAGCCCGACTTTCCCCAGTGCGGTGGATTTGAAGCTCCTATCAGGTGTGCGGCGTTCGCCGGGAATCGACAAATAGCTGACATCACCTCGACACCGCGAACCGCTCGATGAAGCGGACCAGCGCGGCGATCGCCAAGCCCATGTCGGGCGGGCTCGCATACTCGGCGGGATTGTGGCTGACGCCGTCGCGGCAGCGCACGAAGAGCATTCCCACGGGGCACAGGCGCGCCATCATCTGGGCGTCGTGACCGGCGCCGGACGGCAGGCGGATCGGGGCGCAGCCGAGATCGGCGAGCGCAGCCGCCCATGTGTCCTGAAGTTGCGACGCGCACGCCGTCGCGGCGACGTCGAGCAGAGTCTCGAACGCGATGCCGACGCCGCGCGCCACGGCGATCCGCTGGGCTTCAGCCACGACGGCTTCCCTCGCCGCATGCCGCACGCTGTCGGTCATTGAGCGCAGGTCGATCGCGAGAACGACGCGCCCGGGAATGACGTTGGTGGCCCCCGGAAAGACGTCGAGACTCCCGATCGTCGCGACCATCGCGTCGGCGGTGTGCTCCCGCGCGATCGATTCGAGCCGCAGCCCCAGCTCCATCGCGGCCGCAAGCGCATCGCGCCGCAGCCGCATCGGCACCGTGCCGGCGTGCCCGGCCTGCCCGGTGATCACGGCGCGCATCCGGCAGTGTCCGACGATGCCGGTGACGATTCCGAGCGGCCGCCCCGCCGCCTCGAGAACCGGGCCCTGCTCGATGTGCACCTCGACATAGGCCGCAACCGAATCGCCGCGGTAGGCCGCTGCCGCGATATCGGCCGGCGACTTGCCGTAGGCGACAAGCGCATCGGCCAACGTCTCGCCGCGCCCGTCGGACAGCGTGAGCGCCGTGCGGTCGAAACACCCCGCCGCGGCCGCCGAGGATGACAGCGTCGAGGGAAAGCGCGAGCCTTCCTCGTCGCCGAAGGCCAGGACATCGATCGCCATCGGCCGCGCGAGACCGGCGCGAGCTACGCGGTCGACCGCGAGCACCCCGGCCACCACGCCGAAAATGCCGTCGTAGCGACCGGCGTCGACCACGGTATCGATATGGGAACCGATCACCAGGCGCCGTGGCTCCGGCTCGCCCGCGCCGCCGGCACGGCCCGACCAATGTCCATGCACCGTCCCCAGGGCATCCTCGGACGGGGTCATGCCGGCGTCCCGCATCCAGCCGGCCACGACGTCGGCGGCGCGACGATGCTCCGGCGTCAGGAACAGGCGCACGAGCCGATCGGGGTCGGACGAGATCGCCCCGAGCTCGGCGATCATCTGCTCGGCCCGATTCCCCAGCTCAGCGATGTCGCGTGCATCCAGCTTCGTCATTCGAGATCAGCGCCGCGTCGTGACCGCCGATGGGTGGACCACTGATCCGCGTACTACACGGCTCCGCGTCAATCCAGGGCGATGTCGACCGAATCGACAGGCCGAGGTTCATTCGCCCGGCGCTCCTCCAATTCCCGTGCCGTGCCCGCGCTGCGGAGCCGACAGGGTGAACTTCCATCCGCAAAGCCGGAGATGCTCGACCACGGCCACGGCGATCCGACGACGCTCGTCCTCGGTCAGCACCCGCCGGATTCCGCGGACCGGGGCCCGGGGCAGCGCGAAGCCGATGTCGAAGACCAGATGGTCCTCCATGGTCCAGCCCGCCGATCGAGCGCTGTCGTGGCGCGGGTCGGACATCCAGAGGCCCCCCAGACGCGGTGCTGACCATCCATGTTCATGATCTGTTCTATATCACGCGCGCCGGCGCAAATCAATCGGTCCACCGCAAAGCTCCCGTCAATTGCCAATTCTGCAACTGGACGTAAACTATTCCGAATATCACACTTTACCTGAATAGGTACAATTCCATATTATCGGGGCTCGACCCGGGGGCTTCCGTTGAATCACATCCTCATCGTCGACAGCGACGCTGCTGTCGGAACCGCGATCAAGCTGTGGCTCGAAGTCGAAGGCGCGGAGGTCGTCCACATCGAGGACGGCGCCGACGGCGTCGAGGCGATCAGAAACGGCAGGTTCGATCTGGTGATCATGGAGCTCTCGATGCCTGGATTCGACGGGCTCGAGACCATCGGGCTGATGCGCCGGATCCGGCCGAGCCTGCCGATCATCGTCCTGTCGAACACGCTGCAGAGCGCCGAGCGCACGACGTCGGACGCCATGGCGGCCGGGGCCGCGTCGGTGCTCGCCAAGCCGTTCAGGCCGCGCGATCTGATGCAGGCGATCGAGGCCGCGCTCGGCCGACCACTCGACCGCCCGAGCCCACTGCGCCCCGAGGCAACCTGATGAGGGTGACGTCAGCGAATTGGCACTACCACCGATCGGCGCGGCGCGTACGGTAGCTCCAGTGCCGCGAGCGTCGCTCGACGAGCAGGGCCGCGACCACCACCAGCAGGACAAAGACCAGGGCGCCGTGGACGGCCGGAAAGATCAGCCACAGCAGCAGCGCCGCGATCAACACGACGGGCGCGGCGATCCACAGCAGCAGGACGCCGGCCACGCCCGCCATCACCAGGATCAGCGGCAGGACCACCAGGATGACGCCCGCCACGATCATGGCGTAGACGAGCTCGATGACGATCATGACACTTCCTCCGGCATCCTGCGGATCAGTCGTCCCTCGCCCAAACCGAACAGAGCACGCATGTGACGCAACTCGAACGCCTGGGCTCATCGGCCAGATAGGCACGGACCGCCGTCTCGGCAACCCCGGCAGCTGAGGCTCAAGGCCCATCACAGTTCGAATCCGACACCTTGCAGGCGTCGCGGCGCCCGTCGCCGGCGGTCGCCGCGCAACGGGACAGTGCCTCGCTTTCAGCCGCCGACTTGCTCTCCGCCACCGACCAGCCGACGCCCGGCGTCCCCGCCTTCGGATCCATCGCCACAGCGACGCACCTGTGGCTGAAGGTCTCGACGATCGAGCACAGCGACCGCGTGCGCTGGTTGGTCGGCGCCCTGCGGCAGTAGTCCAGCGCCGTCTTGCGCGCCGCATCCACGTTCCCGGCGTTGTAGGAGTAGCCCGATGCGAAGCCCTGCTTGGCGACGTCGGACGGCAGGCCGATGGCGAGCGCTCCGTCGGCCCGGGCAGCACCGGCCCCGAGCGTCACGACCGCGATGACGGCGGCAGCGAGCAACATGTGCACCGATTCCGAAGCTCGCATCACTTGGCGACATCCTCTGGTGTCGATGGTAAATCGAGCGCGGCGGGCACGGCGCCCCTTGTAGTGCCGCCACCGGTAGAGCGCTACGACAAACGGACTGCGCCGGCGAAACGCCGAACCGGCCAGGCCCCGATCGACCGCAGACGCAGCGCCACGCTGCGACAATTTGTGGTCGGAACATCGACGCCGGTCGCGCTTTGACGGTGTGTGCCGGGCGCGCCCCTGTCCCCCCCCACCCCTCACGCCCGGCATTGCCCCGGTCGGCTGCCATTGCCGTGGTCCGCCGACCGGGGCTCCCCTTTGAGCCGCGCCTGACCGCCATGCCTCCAGAATCAGCACAGCGATGATGTGAGCGCTCGGGAGCGGCATGCCGCGCCTATTTGATCTCGACGATGCGGCCCTCCTCGATGGTCACGCGCCGGTCCATGCGTTGTGCCAGCTCCATGTTGTGGGTTGCAATCATCGCCGCGAAGCCGGAGGCGCGCACCAGCTGCTCCAGCGTGCCGAACACGTGGGCCGAGGTGCGCGGATCGAGATTGCCGGTCGGCTCGTCGGCCAGCAGCAGCCGCGGCGCGTTGGCCACGGCGCGAGCGATCGCGACGCGCTGCTGCTCGCCGCCGGACAGCTCGCCGGGGCGATGCTCGAGTCGGGCCTTGAGCCCGAGGTAGCTCAGCAGCTCGGCGGCGCGCTTGCGCGCCTCCTTGCGCGGTAGCCCGCGCACCATCTGCGGCAGCATGACGTTCTCCACCGCGGTGAATTCCGACAGCAGGTGGTGGAACTGGTAGATGAAGCCGATGTCGGTGCGGCGTATCCTGGTGCGTTCGGCGTCCGACAGGGTCGAGGTCGCCACGCCGTCGAGCAGAACCTCGCCGCTGTCGGGATGCTCCAGCAATCCGGCGATGTGCAGCAGCGTCGACTTGCCGGCGCCGGACGGGCCGATCAGCGCCACCGACTGGCCGGGCCAGATCACCAGCTCGGCCCCATTGAGGACATCCAGCGTGACCTCGCCCTGGTGGTAGCGGCGCTCGATCGCCTGCAGATGCAGCGAAGGGTCCTGACCGCTCATCCCTGCCGCCTCATTCGTAGCGTAGCGCTTCGACCGGATCGAGGCGAGCGGCCCGCCACGACGGGTAGAGCGTGGCGAGCAACGACAGCGTGAGCGCCATGACGACGACCGCGGCGGTCTCTCCGACATCCATCTCGGCGGGCAGTCGCGAGAGAAAATAGATCTCCGGCGGAAAGATCGGGATGTTGGTGAGCCACGACAGGAATTGACGGATCGACTCGACGTTGAGGCAGACCAGGGTGCCGACGATGAAGCCCATCACCGTGCCGACCACGCCGATCGCCGCCCCGGTGATGAGAAACACCCGCATGATGGCGCCCTGGGTCGCCCCCATGGTGCGCACGATGGCGATGTCGGAGCTCTTGTCCTTCACCAGCATGATCAGGCCGGAGACGATGTTGAGCGCCGCGACCAGCACGATCAGCGTGAGGATCAGGAACATGACGTTGCGCTCCACCTGGAGCGCGTTGAAGAACGTGGCGTTGCGCTGGCGCCAGTCGATCATGAAGATCGGCCGCTTCGCGGCGTCGGCGACGAGCTCGCGGAAGCGATCGATGCGGTCGGGATCGTTGGTGTAGATCTCGATGGCGTTGACGTCGTTGCTGCGATTGAAATAGGCCTGCGCTTCGGCCAGCGGCATGAAGACGAACGAGGCGTCGTATTCCGACATGCCGATCTCGAAGACCGCGGCGACCTTGTAGGTCTTGATCCGCGGAATGTTGCCCATCACCGTGATGGTGCCCTTGGGCGAGACCAGCGTGACCATGTCGCCGGAGTGCACCGCGAGCTGCTCGGCCAGCCGCTTGCCGATCACGATGCCCTGGCCCTCGTCGAAGCCGTCCAGCGTGCCCTGCCGGATCGTGTTGGCGATCGAGCCGAGCTTCCTGAGATCCTGAACGCGGATGCCACGCACCAGCACGCCGCCGGCGCTGACCGGCGACGAGGCCAGGGCCTGGCCCTCGATGATCGGCGCTGCCAGGGTGACGCCGTCGATCTGGGAGATGCGATCGGCGACCTCGCGCCAGTCGTCGAGCGGAGAATCGATCGGCTGGACCAGCAGGTGGCCGTTGAGCCCGAGGATCTTGTCGAGCAGCTCCTTGCGGAAGCCGTTCATCACCGCCATCACGATGATGAGCGTGGCGACGCCGAGGAGAATGCCGAGGAACGAGAATCCGGCGATCACCGAGATGAATCCTTCCCGGCGCCGCGCCCGGAGATAACGCAACGACAGCATCCATTCGAACGCGGCGAATGGTCGGGTAGCGGTGGTGTCGCTCATTGATGTCGTCCCGAGTCCCGGATTTCATCTGATTCCGGCGGATTGAAGCCAGCGCTAAAATCGTCCCGCGGCACGAAGCGAACAGGTTTGTCGGTCAAAACCGCGCCACCGCGTCGGCCAGGCCGACCAGCTCGCGGGTTCCGTCGGAACGGCGCTTGAGCTCGACCTTGCCCTCCGCCAGGCCCCGCGGGCCGACCAGCACCTGCCAGGGAATGCCGATGAGATCGGCGGCTGCGAATTTCGCCCCCGGACGTTCGTCGAGATCGTGGTAGAGCACCTCGACGCCCTTGGCGGACAGCCGGCCGTAGAGCTCCTCGCAGGCGGCGTCGGTGGCGCCGCCGCCCTGCTTGAGATTGAGGATCGCCACCCGGAACGGGGCGACCGCCTCGGGCCAGACAATGCCCGCGTCGTCGTGGCTGGCCTCGATGATGGCGGCCACCAGCCGGCTCGGACCGATGCCGTAGGACCCCATGTGCACCGGCCGCTCGACGCCGTCGGGACCGGCCACCACGGCGTTCATCGGCGCCGAATATTTCGTGCCGAAATAGAAGATGTGACCGACCTCGATGCCGCGCGCCGTGACCCGCCGGTCCTCCGGGACTGCAGCGTATGCGGCCGCGTCGTGCTTCTCGGAGGTCGCCGCGTAGAGCGAGGTCCAGGTGCTCACGATCTCCTGCAGGCCGGCGACATCGTCGAAGTCGACGTTCTCGCCGGGCACCGCGACGTCGAGATAGTCGCGGTGGCAGAACACCTCGCTCTCGCCGGTCGAGGCCAGGATGATGAACTCGTGCGACAGGTCCCCGCCGATCGGGCCGGTCTCCGCCATCATCGGAATCGACTTCAGGCCCATGCGGGCGAAGGTGCGCAGATAGGCGACGAACATCCGGTTGTAGCTGTGACGGGCGCCGGCCTGATCGAGGTCGAACGAATAGGCATCCTTCATCAGGAACTCGCGCGACCGCATGGTGCCGAAGCGCGGCCGGATCTCGTCGCGGAACTTCCACTGGATGTGGTAGAGATTCAGCGGCAGGTCCTTGTAACTGCGCACCGAGGCGCGGAAGATCTCGGTGACCATTTCCTCATTGGTCGGGCCGTACAGCATGTCGCGCTCGTGGCGGTCCTTGATGCGCAGCATCTCCTTGCCGTAGGCGTCGTAGCGGGAGCTTTCCCGCCACAGGTCGGCGGGCTGGATGGTCGGCATCAGCATCTCGATGGCGCCGGCCCGATCCTGCTCCTCGCGAACGATCCGGCAGACCTTGTCGAGGACCCGTTTCCCCAACGGAAGGAACGCATAGATGCCCGCCGCCTCCTGGCGGATCATGCCGGCGCGCAGCATCCACCGATGCGAGGCGATCTCGGCCTCCTTCGGCGTCTCACGCAGGATGGGGAGGAAATAACGCGACAGTCGCATCGATGATTGGCCCTTCGATTCGCCATGGCGGCGCGGATGGCGGCCGAGTGAAACCGGAACCCGAGCGAAAACACAAGGGCCGACAAGGCGTTCCGATGACCGGGACGGGCGTCACCGCAGCGTCACGGGATCTCGCCATGGTGATCGAGGCGGCCCCGTCCGGTCTGCCACGTCTGCCGGTGCTGCCGCCAGCGTTGCCGTCGTCGCAGTTTGTTGCTGTCCGTGTCGCGTTTGCCTTGATTACCGGAATGGAGTTCGGCTAGTTTGCACATCCGCGGCGCCTTGGGCCAAACGGCATAGACCGTGGCCCGGTGGTGTGGTCCAAGTCTCGGGAGGACGAAAATCCTAGAAGGCGCGATCAAACGCTGCCGCCTCGACCAGAGCTAGACATTCAGCGCTAGAGATCCGGTCGCGGACGGAGGATGAGGTACATGAGGAATACCGAGCAGGGCCTTGTCCCTGCTCTTTTTTTGCCCTCGCGCCGCGCCCGTGCAACTCGCCGTCGTCACGTCAGGGAGGAGGTTTCACCATGGCCACGGACACATCGCTGCCGTTCGCCGAGCTGCTGGGCCTCCGGATCGTCAGCACCGCTCCCGAGCGGGTCGAGGCCACACTGGAAGTGCGCGAGGACCTGTGCACCCGGCCCGCGGTGCTGCACGGCGGGGCCGTGATGGCATTCGCCGACACCCTGGGCGCCATCGCCACGGTGGCCAACCTGCCTCCCGGCGCCGGAACCACGACGATCGAGAGCAAGACCAACTTCTTCGCCCCGATACCGGTCGGCGAAACCGCATACGCCGAGTGCACGCCCCTCCACCGCGGCCGCACCACCATGGTGTGGCAGACCAGGGTCAGCCGCGCCGACGGCCGGCTCGCCGCGGTGGTGACGCAGACCCAGCTGGTGCTGGCGCCGCGCCAGTAGAGGCGCCCCCGTCGTCAGATCGCCGAGATGGCTCGCAGCGCCTCCCGTCGACGCCGCTGGCTGGTCGCCCTGAGCATCGTGCTGGTGGGGCTGGTGGTGGCGACGGCCATCGCGGCGGCGCTGGCGCCCAGCCTGTTCCCGGCCGGCGATCCGATCGGGGCTGAGGGCCGCCGTCTGGCGGCCGGCGTCATCTTCGTCGGAAGCTATCTGGCGCTCGCGATCGGCCGGATCCCCGGCCTGAGCATCGACCGGGCCGGCATCGCCCTGGTCGGCGCCGGCCTCATGGTCGCGTCGGGCGCCCTGCCGCTCGAGGACGCCTACAAGGCGGTCGACCTCGATACCATCACGCTGCTGCTCGGCGTGATGATCGTCGTCGCCAGCCTGCGGCTCTCGGGCTTCTTCGCCCTCGCCAATGCCTGGATCATGACGCACACCCGCCGACCCGTGATCCTGCTCGGCGCGGTCGTCGCGACCTCGGGCGTGTTCTCGGCCTTCCTGGTCAACGATGCGGTCTGCCTGGTGCTGGCGCCGCTGGTGCTGGAACTGGCGATCGCGCTGGGCCGCCGGCCGCTGCCCTACCTGCTGGCCGTGGCCATGGCATCGAACGTCGGGTCGACCGCGACGATCACCGGCAACCCGCAGAACATCATGATCGGCAGCTTCTCTCATATCCCCTACGTCACATTCGCGCTGGCGTTGGCGCCGGTCGCGCTGGTCGGGCTGATGGTCACGGCGGCGCTGATCTGGATGTTCCATCGCGCCGAATTCGCCGGCGCCGCTTCCCTGGAAGTGGCGCGACCGAAGGTCGATGCCAATCGCGTGCTGGTGATCCGCGCGTTGCTGGCGACCCTGATCATGATCGCATTGTTTTTCGCCGGGGTGGTGCCGGCCAAGGCGGCGATCATCATTGGCGGCCTCCTGCTGTTGACCCGGCGGGTGAAGAGCTGGCGGGTCTACGAGGAGGTCGACTGGTCGCTGCTGCTGATGTTCGCCGGCTTGTTCATCATCGTCGCCGGCGCGCAGCACGCGCTCCTCAGCCGCGACATCATTGCCGCCGTGGTCGGGCTGCACCTCGATCGGGTTCCGGTGCTCAGCACGGTGACGGCGGTGCTGTCCAACCTGGTCAGCAACGTGCCGGCCGTGCTGGTGCTGAAGCCGTTTGTCGATGCGCTGAAGGACCACGACACCGCGTGGCTGGTGATCGCGATGGCCTCGACCCTCGCCGGCAACTTCACGGTGCTGGGCTCGATCGCCAATCTGATCGTCGTGCAGAAGGCGGCCGAATCCGGGGTGGCGATCGGCTTCTGGGACTATTTCAGGGTCGGCGCG